>NZ_JADDKI010000477.1:0-709 GCF_015356725.1 Dietzia sp. SYD-A1 | reverse complement strand
TGACGGCACGGTCGCGCTGCGCGTGTTCGTCGAACCCCAGCAGGGCGCCACCTACGCCGACCAGCTCGCGGTCGCCCGCGCGGCCGAGGACCTGGGGTATGAGGCGTTCTTCCGCTCGGACCACTACCTCAAGATGGGCGACGCCAGCGGCCTGCCCGGGCCCACCGACGCCTGGCTCACCCTGGCGGGCCTGGCCCGGGAGACCAGCTCCATCCGGCTCGGCACCCTGCTCACGTCGGTGACGTTCCGCCACCTGGGTCCGCTGGCGATCTCGCTCGCGCAGGTCGACCAGATGTCCGGGGGCCGCCTGGACGTCGGCCTGGGGGCCGGGTGGTACGACGACGAACACACCGCCTACGGCATCCCCTTCCCGCCCCTCGGCGAGCGGTTCGACATGCTCGAGGACACCCTCGGCGCGCTGGAGACCCTGTGGTCGACTCCCGAGGGGGAGACGGTCACGATCCGCGGCAAGCGGATCGACCTGGTCGACTCTCCCGGCCTGCCCAAGCCGCTACAGCAGAGGCCGCCGGTCATCGTCGGTGGGTTCGGCAAACGCCGCACCCCCGCGCTCGCCGCCAGGTTTGCCGACGAGTTCAACGTGCCGTTCGCCGACGTCGACACCGCGGCCGCCCAGTACCGCCGCGTCGACGAGGCGTGCGCGGAGCGGGGTCGGGCGCCGGGGGACATCCTGCACTCTGCGGCGCTGGTC
>NZ_JADDKI010000476.1:0-480 GCF_015356725.1 Dietzia sp. SYD-A1 | reverse complement strand
GGCGCCCACGGCGAGGTGGTGGATCTCCGCGTCGAAGTCCACGCTGCCGCCCAGGGCCGACAGCGCCTTGACCACATCGCGCTTGCCCCGGATGGTGGGGAGCCCGATGTTGGCCCACCACACGTCCTCGGCGAGCAGCTCGGAGGCGGTGGTGACGTCGCCCGAGACGAGGGCGTCGAAGAAGGTGCGGACCACGACGTCGGAGTCGAGCTTGGTGGTGGTGGTAGCCATTGGACCACGGTAACCGCCCCGGTCCGATCTGTGCGGCCGGAACGCCCGGCCTCAACCGACTTGTGCGTGCCGAGTGGTCCCTTGCGCCCGCGTACCCGGGCGGAATGCGCGTAGGCAGGGGTGGGCAGGGCGCAGAGTTCCGGTGATGCGGACGGCGCGCGCAGTTCTCGGTGGGGCACGCGGGCCATCGACGATGTGCGGGATCTGGACAGCTCAGCCGGATCTGTGGCTGGCACGATGAGCCTCATG
>NZ_JADDKI010000475.1:0-1481 GCF_015356725.1 Dietzia sp. SYD-A1 | reverse complement strand
GGTATGCGGGGGCCGTGGTGGCCTTCGTCGTGGTGGGGCAGGCGTCGGCGTTGGTCTGCGCGCTCATGCTGGCCGGGGTGGGTGGCTCGGCCATCTGCGCGGACCTGGGCTCCCGCACCATCCGCGAGGAGGTCGAGGCCATGGAGGTGATGGGGCTCGACGTGATCGAGCGACTGGTGGTGCCCCGCGTCCTCGCCACCGTGCTGGTCTCCCTGGTGTTGTGCGCCCTGGTCACCGCGATGGGTGTGACCGCGTGCCTGATCTATCAGGTGTACGGCCAGGGGGAGTCGGCCGGGGCGTTCCTGTCCACGCTCAGCGCGTACGGCCGCCCGTCCGACCTGTGGATGGCGATGGCCAAGTCGGTCGCGTTCGCGGTGGTCTCGGCCCTGATCGCGACGTTCAAGGGGCTGCACGCCAGCGGCGGGTCGAGCGGTGTCGCGGACGCGGTCAACGAGACGGTGGTCCTGGCCTTCGTCACCGTGTTCGTGATCAACACCGTCCTGTCGGCGGTCTACGGGCTCGTCGTGCCGTCGGTGGGGAAGTACTGACGTGACCTCGCTCCGGGTGACGGACACCAGCGCCGTGCAGAAGTTCCGGGCGTCCCGGCCCGCCGCGGTCCTGGCCCGGGCCGCGTCGGCGATGGCGGAGGTCGGCCGCCACGTGAGCTTCGCGGGCCGGGTGATCCTCACGCTGCCCACCGCGCTGGTGCGGTACCGCAAACAGGTCGTCAACGAGGTCGTCGACGTGGGCTTCGGCTCCAAATCGCTGATCGCGGGCGGCGGCACCATCGGGATCGTCCTGGCGATGTCCGCGGTCGCGGCGATCATGGTGGGCGTCGAGACCTACCGCGGTCTGGATCTGATCGGCATGACCAGTCTGTCCGGGATGCTCTCGGCGATGGCCAACACGCGCGAACTCGCGCCCGTCGTGGCCTCCATCGCCCTGGCCGCCAAGGTGGGCACCGGTTTCACCGCCCGGCTGGGGTCGATGCGGATCTCCGACGAGATCGACGCCCTCGACGCGATGTCCGTGCCGACCGTCCCCTACCTGGCCGGGACGCGGGTCATCGCCACGATGATCTGCATCGTGCCGCTGTACGCCGTCGGGCTGGTGGCGACGTACATCGCCACGCGGGTGGTGGTGGTCCACGTCAACGGCGGTTCGGCGGGCACCTACGACTACTTCTTCCACATCACCCTGGGGCCCGAGGACGTCCTCTACTCGCTGATCAAGGCCGTGGTGTTCGCCCTGGTGATCGTGCTCGTGCACTGCAGCTACGGGTACCACGCGACGGGCGGGCCCGAGGGTGTCGGGCGGGCCGCAGGCCGTGCGCTGCGGACCAGCATCCTCCTCATCGGGTTCATCGACATCGTGCTCACCTTCGCCCTGTGGGGCCTGGTGCCCGAGGTCCCGGCGTTGGGGATCACGTGAGGCGGCGCGTGGCGGGACCGACGCCCGAGCGGACCCTGGCGGTCCGCGGG
>NZ_JADDKI010000474.1:0-1929 GCF_015356725.1 Dietzia sp. SYD-A1 | reverse complement strand
GCCGTAGACTGCGGCGACCGCCGCCGCCGAGTACCGCCGGTCGGCCGGGCCGGCGGCGCGCAGGTCATCCGACCGCAGGACCTCGGCCTTCAACGCCGCCGCCAGTGGCACGGCCAGCGTGGACTTGCCCGACCCGGACACCCCTCCCACGAGGACCAACCTGACGCGGCCGCGCAAGAGGGCGTCTACTCCCTGATCCGCCAGTTCCAGGGCGTGCCGAGCATGCGCACCTCCGCTCCCGGTCTGGTCGGCGCGGATGGCGGTGACCTTGGACCGCACGACCGCGCGGTACCCGATGTAGTGATGGACGAGGGAGGGCGGGGCGTCATCACCGGAGAAGTCCCGGTACGCCCGGAGGAAGGCCTCCGCGAGGTCCCGTGCCCCCGCCCTGTCGAGGTCCATGGCCAGGAACCCGGCGTCGAGCATGGCGTCCCCGAACCTGAGCCGGTCGTCGAACTCGAGACAGTCGATCACACGCGGCCCGTCGTCCTCGAGGTAGATGTCGGCCGCGAGCAGGTCCCCGTGGCCGTCGACCACCCGGCCTGCGTCCACGCGTGCCCGTAGGAGCCGGCGCCGTCCGCGCAGGTACTCCCCCGCGAGCCACTCGAGGTCGTCGACGATCTCCGGTGCGTCCTCGCCCACGCTCAGACGGCGCAGGTGTGCGATCGACTCCCCCCACAGACCGGCCACGGCGTCCGCCGTGCCCATGGCCTCGATCTGCCCGGAGCGGGGGCTCGCGGCGTGCAGACGGGCGAGTTGCCGGCCCACCTCCCGCACGCCCACCACGAGATCCGGATCGCCGGCCCGTCCGATGCCCGAGACCCGTGACCGCACCAGCGACTCCAGGCTCCGGTCGGCGGGGAGACGACGCATCCTGACCACGTGGTCGATCACCTCGCCCTCGGGATCGCGGACCTCGAGCACGCCGTCGTAGACGTCCGGCGCCATGCGACTGTTGAGCTCGACCTCCCGCCGACTCTGCTCGGCGCGGGCCCGGACCGTGGTGTTGTCGAGGAAACCGAGGTCGATCGGTTTGCGCACTTTGTGAGCCTGATCACCATAGAGCACGATGAGAGCACTGTGCGTCTCCACGACGCCAGGCGGCGCTCCCGATGTCGGGTCCGAATGCGCAGGCGTGGCCATAACGCCAGCCTAGGCAGGTGCGACGCGGCCCGCCGCCGAGTCGGGGATACGGGTGACCACGACCCCTCGCGACCGATGACCGAAGTGTTACCTCAAGGAACACTCAGCATTTGACCCCCTGACAGGGCCGGAGTCCGCTTGTAGGGTCACCGACGCATCTCGCTCTGGTCGAGGTGTCCGCGATGAGAGCCATCGGGGTCAATGAAGATGGGAGCTGTTCATTACATGACGAACACCCACCGGAAGACCACCAACCGCACCACCGCCAAGATCGCCGCCGTCGGCGCGTTCGGACTGGGTGCCGCCATCGCGTTCCCCGGCCTCGCGGCCGCGCAGGAGGCACCGTCCGGGAGCCTCGAGGGACTCGCGGGCGACACCGGCAGCCTCACGGAGATCGCGGGTGAGGACGGCAGCCTCGGCGACCTCGGACTCGGCACCGACCTCGCCGTGGACCTGGGAAGCCTCGCCTTCAACCTGAACCTCGATGCCGAGGCGTCCAACCCGGGCTCGGTCGAGCTCGGCAGCCTCGGCGTCTCGCCCAACACCGGCAGCGCCCTGATCGACGGCGGCGCCGCCGATGCGGGCACGGGCTCGCTGGACACCGGTTCGCTGACCGGCTCCGCTGACGAGGGCACCGACACGGACACCGGCTCGCTCACCGGCTCCGCCGACGAGGGCACCGACACGGACACCGGCTCGCTGACCGGCTCCGCCGACGAGGGCACCGACACGGACACCGGCTCGCTCACCGGCGAGCTCGCCGGGCTGAGCTCCGGCGCCGAGGCC
>NZ_JADDKI010000473.1:0-1382 GCF_015356725.1 Dietzia sp. SYD-A1 | reverse complement strand
GTCGCCACCCATGAGCCCGCCGTCGAAGAAGCCGTCGCCGCCGTCGCCGCCCCCCATGTCACTGACGTCCGCGCCGCCCTCGCCGACCCCGGCGGCGAAGTCCTCTCCGGAGTAACCGACACCCGCCATCCCGGCGAACATCATGTTGAACATCATCATCGAGCCCATCATCCACACGCCCGTCGCCAGGGCGGAGGCCCACCACGGCTCGGAATACCAGCCGGCCGGCACCGGCCGTCCGGCGACCACACCGCCGGGGTAGTAGTGCGGGGTCTTGTCGCTCGGCCCGGTCGCGGCGGTCATCGTGCGACCCTCGACCTCGACGGTCCGGTCCTCGGTCACCCGGCCGGCGCGTTCCTGACCGTCGGTCGTGGGCAGCTCCGGGCCGGGGTCCAGGCCCATCGCCGACCGGGCGGCACGCACGTAGTACAGCCCCTCGATCGCGGTGTCCTTGGCCAACCGCGCCTGGACCGGCGTGCGGGCGTTCTCGAGTTCGGTCACGGCCGCGGTGTAGCGCTCGGACGCATCGGCCATGGCCTGCTTCGAGGCCTCGTCGGTGCCGTCGAGGTTGAACACCTGACCACCGAGGCGCTCGACCCAGCGCGAGGCCTCGGCACGATGGTCCTCGAGATGGCGGTTGTCGTGCGCCTGGAGCTGCGTCTGACCGTTGTTCTGGCTACGGGAGACCACCGCGACGGCCACCGCGATCACTGCGGCGATGAGGAGGAATTCCACGGGTCGACCTTTCTCGGTACTACTGACCGAGCGTACCGAGATTGCGTCCCGCCGGTCGGTGCCCGCCTGGCTCCGTGGGCCGGGCGGTCGGGGTCCGTCCGACTCCCGATTCGCCGAGGGTGGCCCGGTCGAGCCACGCCGCGGCGGCGCCCTCGACGGAGGTGCCCTCGATGACCATCGGCCATGCGCCGTCCATTCCGCCCGTCACCGCGACCTCGGTGAGAACGGCGTCCCAGAAGGCCGTCGAACCGAACTCACCGCGCCACTGCAGTGCAGGCAGGGTCAGGCGGTGCAGGGTGTGCTCGTGCGTGGTGCCGATCGCCCCGTGGACCTGGTGCGCGTTGCGCACCGCGACCGCGACGGCCTGCGAGGCCACACTGCGGGCCACCGCCACCCGGAACTCCGAGAGCGGCCCGGTGAGGTCCGTGACCATGGCGTCGGCGACGGCCTGGTCGACCGCGGCCCGGGCCAGGACGGTCTCCGCGGCGATGTCGACCACCAGGTTCTGCACGGACTGGAACTTCGCCAACGCCCTGCCGAACTGATTCCGCTCGGTCGAGTGGGCGATCGCCGACTCGAGCATCCCCTCCGCGGCCCCCACACACTGCACGGCCCGGGCGAGCGCGCCGCGCAGCACCGCCGACTCC
>NZ_JADDKI010000472.1:0-2604 GCF_015356725.1 Dietzia sp. SYD-A1 | reverse complement strand
TCTCACATCTCCTGCCGGGCCCGGGCGCCGGGCACCACAGGTCAGCCGAGCCGATCTTTCAGGGCCCGCGCGACCGGACCCGGCAGGAGATGTGAGACGTCCCCGCCCAGACGTGTGACCTCGCGGCACAGTGAGGAGGACACGAACGCCAGGTCCGCCCGGGTCGGCAGGAACACGGTGTCCACGCCCGCGATCGACCTGTTCATGTGGGCCATGGGCAGTTCGTAGTCGTAGTCGGTCGAGTCACGCAGACCCTTGATCACCGCGGTGGCGCCCGTCTGGCGGCAGTAGTCGACGAGGAGCCCGTAGAAGCTGTCCACGCGGACGCCGGGCAGGTCGGCGCAGACCTCCTCGATGAGCGCCTTGCGTTCGTCGATGGAGAACGTGCCCTGCTTGTTGGGATTGGCCACCACGCACACGATCACGTCGTCGAAGAGGTCGGCCGCCCTCCGGATGACGTCGAGGTGCCCGAGGGTCACCGGGTCGAACGAGCCTGGGCACACGACGGTGGTCATCGGGCGACCGTATCAACCGGGCGGGCGATCTCGACGGCGGTCTCCCCGTAGGTCCGCTCGAACTCCACCTCGTAGCCCGCGGGCCACCGCACCGCCGGGTCACGCCTGGACCTCTCCCACACCACGAGGGCGTCCCCGGCGAGCCAGCCCCCGTCCGCCAACGCCTCGAGGACGGGGGCGTCGAGGTCCGCTGAGCGCTCGTACGGCGGGTCGGCCAGGACCAGGTGGAAGCCTCCCGCGACGGGACACGGTCCGGAGACGGCGGCGGGCAGCGCCGCCCGCCTGACGGTCGGCCGGACCGACGGGAACGACGACGACAGGCCCGACGTGTTCGCGCGGATGGTCGCGACGGCCCGGGGGTCGTCCTCGACGAACCACGCGACATCCGCGCCCCGGGAGACCGCCTCCAGCCCGAGTGCGCCGGACCCGGCGAACAGGTCCAGCACCGCGGCGCCGTCCAGGTCCATCCTGCTGACGATCGCGCTGAACAGGGCCTCGCGGACGCGGTCGGTGGTGGGTCTGGTCCCTGCCGGTGGCACTGTGATCGAGCGCCCGCGCAGGCGGCCCGAGATGATGCGGGTCATGGATCCCCCGATGGTCGAGATGCTGATGGTCAGTACTTGAACAGGTAGTCCGACTCGTCCGAGCCGGACAGTCGACGGACGCGCTCGGCCAACGCCGGGTGGTGGTCCAGTCCGGGATCGGAGTCGAGGATCTCCTCGGCGTGACGGCGTGCGATCTCGATGACCTCGCCGTCGTCGACGACGGACAGCAGTCGGAGCGAGGCCAATGCACCCGACTGGGCGTCTCCCAGGACATCTCCCTCCCGGCGCTGGACCAGGTCGAGCTGCGCCAGCAGGAACCCGTCCGTGGTGGCGGCGACCGCACCCAGTCGTTCCATCGACTTCCCGCCCTCAGGAGAGTTGGTCACCAGGAGGCAGAGCCCGGGCAGGCCACCCCGACCCACCCGGCCCCGGAGCTGGTGGAGTTGGCTCACCCCGAACCGGTCGGCGTCCATCACCACCATCAGGGTGGCCTCCGGGACGTCCACCCCGACCTCGATCACGGTCGTCGACACCAGGACGTCGAGATCACCGGAGGCGAACGCACCCATGGTCGACTCCTTCTCTTCGGGAGGGAGCCGGCCGTGCATGAGACCGAGACGGAGGCCCGCCAGTGGCCCGGTGGACAGGTACTCGTAGAGGTCCACGGCGGCGACCAGAGGGGGCCTGTCGCTCCCCCGGCCGTCGTCCCCTGCGGACGTACCGTTCGCGGCGTCGCCGGTGTCGGCGTCGATCCGCGCACACACGATGTACGCCCGGTGTCCCGCCTCGACCTCCTCCCGGACCCGCTCCCAGACGCGCTGCACCCATCTCGGCTTGTCCCGGGCCGGCACGACCGAGGTGGAGATGGGTCTGCGACCACCGGGGAGCTCGTCCAGCTCCGAGACCTCCAGGTCCCCGAAGACGGTCATCGCGATGGTGCGGGGGATCGGTGTCGCCGTCATCACCAGCAGGTGCGGGACCGTCCCGTCCCGCCCCTTGGCGCGGAGCCGATCGCGCTGACGCACCCCGAACCGGTGTTGCTCGTCGACCACGACCAGGCCCAGGTCGAAGAAGTCCACCGAGTCCTGGATGAGCGCGTGCGTGCCCACGACGATCCCGGCCTCACCGGTGACGATATCCAGGAGCGCCGCCCGCCGTTCCGCGGTGGACATCGACCCCGTCAACAGCACGACCCGGGTGGCCTCCTCGGCGGCACCCAGTCGGCCCCGCTCCCCCAGATCGCCGAGCATGGCCGTCAACGAACGGTGGTGCTGGGTGGCCAGGACCTCGGTAGGGGCGAGCATCACGCACTGACGACCCGCATCGACCACCTGGAGCATCGCGAGCAGTCCGACGATCGTCTTGCCGGAGCCGACCTCCCCCTGCAGGAGGCGGTTCATCGGTTCATCCAGGGCGAGGTCGGCGGAGATCTCCTCCAGCACGGCGGTCTGACCGGCGGTGAGCTCGAACGGCATCCGCGCCTCCATGGCGGCGCGGACGCCGTCCGGGCGCACCGGACTGGCCGGCGCGGGGTCGCGGGCGAC
>NZ_JADDKI010000471.1:0-2569 GCF_015356725.1 Dietzia sp. SYD-A1 | reverse complement strand
ATGCCGGCGTGGGCGGGGGTGTCCAGGCGCCACAGGGCGACGTCGGCCAGGTAGCCCGGTGCGAGCCGGCCGATCTCGTCCTGCCGGCCCAGCGTCCGCGCCCCCTCCACGGTGGCCATCCGCAGTGCGGTGCGCACGTCCAGGGCGCGGGGGCCACGGGTGGCCCGGGCCACCAGCAGCGCCTGGTGCATCTCCTCCCACAGCACGCCGGACTCGTTGCTCGCGGCGCCGTCGACCCCCAACCCCACGGTCACGCCCGCGGCGAGCATGTCGGGTACGCGGGCGATGCCGGCGCCGAGCCGACCGTTGGACACGGGGCAGTGCGCGGCCGCCATGCCGCCGGAGGCCATCGCGGCGATCGCAGGATCGTCCAGGTGCACGGTGTGGGCGAACCACACGTCGGGGCCGGTCCAGCCGACGGATTCCATGTACTGCATGGGGGTGCGGCCGAACCGTTCGCGGCAGAACGCCTCCTCGTCGTCGGTCTCGGCCAGGTGGGTGTGCAGTCGCACGCCCCGCTCGCGGGCCAGGTCCGCGCTGGCGCGCAGCAGGTCGCCGGTCACCGAGAACGGCGAGCAGGGCGCCACGGCGATACGGCACATCGAGTCCGGTGCGGGATCGTGGTGCCGGTCGATCACCTCGGCCGTGCCGGCCAGGATCGCGTCGATGCCCTCCACCACCGAGTCCGGCGGCAGCCCACCGGAGCTGCGGCCCAGGTCCATGGAACCGCGGCACGGGTGGAAGCGAAGCCCCACCGTGGCGGCGGCGGAGATCTCGGCGGCGAACACGTCGCCGGCGTCGGCGGGCACCACGTAGTGGTGGTCGGTGGTGGTGGTGCAGCCGCCCAGCGCGAGGTGCGCCAGTCCCCCGAGTGCGGCGGTGCGGACGTCGTCGGCGTCGATGCCGGCCCACACCGGATAGGAGGCGGTGAGCCACTCGAAGAGCGTGGCGTCGGCCGCGAGTCCGCGGGTGAGCCACTGATACAGGTGGTGATGGGTGTTGACCAGACCGGGAGTGGCCAGGCAGCCGGTCCCGTCGATCCGGTCCACGCCGTCGGGAACCAGTGCGGGATCGCACGGCCCCGCCCCCACCGCGGTGATGCGGCCCCCGATGAGCAGAAGGTGGCCGCCGGCGTACTCGGCGGCATGGTCGTCCACGGTCGCGATCGCGCAGTTCTCGATGAGGACGGCCCCGCCGCCCTGCGCCGTCACGGGCGCGTCCCCACCGGAGCCGGGCGCGTGAACGCCGGGGTGAACCCGCGCGCCCGCGCCGAGCGGACCATGCGGTCGGTGAGCTGGGCGTCCGCCTCGTCCGCGAGCGGGTGCAGGCTGCGCGCCCCTTCGGCGACCAGCCGCCCGCCCACGTACACGTGCGTGAGGTTCCGGAGGGAGCACGCCAACACGTACGTCGCCACCGGGTCCCAGATCGGACCCGTGGCCGGGGCCGACGGGTCCACGACGAGGAGGTCGGCGTGCTTGCCCACCTCGATGCTGCCGATCCGACCGGACAGGCCCAGCGCCTCGGCGCCCCCCAGGGTGTGCATCCGCAGCACCTCGTGGGCGGCCAGGATCGAGGCGTCGGAGTGCACGGCCCGCTGCGTGTACAGGCCAATGCGCATGTTCTGGAAGGGATCGGAGACATCGGTGCAGGACTGGTCGTCGAGTCCCATCCCCACACGGATGCCCGCCTCCCGGTACCCCGTGACGTCGGCGATGCCCGAACCCAGCCGTCCGTTGGAGGTGGCCTGCCAGATCACGGCCGAGTCCGTCTCCGCCACGCGGCGCACCATCTGCTCGGTGGGGTGGACGAAGTGTCCGAAGGCGAAATCGGGTCCCAGCACCCCGGCGCGGTCGTACCAGGCGAACTTGGCCCGCTGCACCTCGAGGTGTTCGGCGGTCTCCACGAAGTGGGCCTGGTTGCCCACCCCGTGGCGGGCCATGGCCTCGCGCTCACGGTCGGCGGTGACCGGCAACGACGACCACTGCACCGACCCGAACACCGAGCCGCCGAGGTCCAGGTCCCGGGGGACCGTGCGCAGGCGGTGGTCGGTGACGTGGGCGAACGCCTCGAAGCACTCCGCTTCGGGCAGTTGCTCGTCGTCCAACCGGGTCGAGGTGACGCACCGGAGCCCGGAGTCGGCCTGCGCGTCGATCTGTCGCGTGAGGAAGTCGACGTCGTGGACCCGCTCGGCCACCAGGGTCGAGGTGGCGTGGTCGAACACCGCCACCACCCGACTCTGGGTGAAGTTGTAGGCGCTGGTCACGCCGTTGCGCAGGAAGTCCAGACAGCCGGCGAGGGTGAACCAGTACAGGTCCTCCGACTCCGCCCCGACCATCATCTCGCCCATCCGCGAGACCCAGCCGTAGAGCGTGTCATCGGGGGCGATGCCGCGCATGCCGGCGGTGAACAGGTGACTGTGCGCGGAGACGAACCCCGGCGCCAGGATCGACCCGCCCAGGTCGTGGACGGTCCCGGGCAGGCCAGGCGGCGGGTCGCCGGGGCCCAGTCCGGCGATCAGCCCGCCCTCGTCGACGTGGACCCAGCCGTGGAACCACCGGGGGTCGTCGAC
>NZ_JADDKI010000047.1:0-5187 GCF_015356725.1 Dietzia sp. SYD-A1 | reverse complement strand
GGTCGGGGGCCGCCAACGCCACGACCGCAGCGGTGGTCGGCCCTCTCCCGGCCGGCTCGGCCCTCGAGCTGGGCTGCGGTGAGGGCGGAGACGCGGTCTGGCTGGCCGAGCAGGGGTGGCGGGTCACCGCGGTGGACCTGTCGCCCACGGCGGTCTCCCGCGGAGCCGAGGCAGCGGCGACCCGCGGACTGGCCGACCGTATCGACTGGGTGTCGCACGACCTGTCCACCTGGACCACCGACGAGCGGTTCGACCTCGTCACGGCCAGCTTCTTCCACTCCCCCGTCGACCTGCCCCGCACGCAGATACTCCAGCGTGCCGCCGAGCGGGTACGCCCGGGCGGTCACCTGCTACTGGTCTCGCACGTGTTCGAGTCGGAGGCGGACATCCCGCCGTGGGCGAACCGTCACGGCGCCGGGGATCACGAGAAGGCGGGCGAGACGTCTGCTCACGGGGCCGCGCACCCCGTCCTGCCCACCCCGTCCGAGGAGGTGGCCGAGCTGGCACTGGACCCGGCGGTGTGGGAGGTCGTCCTGGAGGAGACCCGCCCGCGCGAGGCGGTCGGACCGGACGGGATCCAGACCGCGACCGTCAAGGACGGGGTCGTGATGTACCGGAAGCGGCCCTGAGCGACTGTCCGCGTCAGCCGACCGCGCGCCGCAGCGGTTCGCGGTGCGCGGTCCGGTGATCCGGGCCGTGCGGCCGGCGGCGGGGGTCGGTCTCCTGCTCCCGGTCAAAGGTGTCGAGCATGTCGAAGGCCGGGTCCTCGTCGTCGACCTCCAACACCACCGCGCCGGGCCGACGCAACCGGGGCGGCACGATGGAGAGCTCGTCGTCCTCCCGGGACTCCACGCCCAGCCTCGCGCGGCGCATGCGCTCGACCCGGCGGCGGCGCAGGCTCTCCTCCAGGCGGACCTGGCGGCGGAGGTAGGTGAGGTAGGCGGCGAGCAGGAGCACCGAACCCCCGGCGAACCACCAGACGGCGGGGACGGTCACCAGCGCGGCGACCACAGCCACCGCCGCCAGCGCCACCAGGATCAGCGCCGTCCGCTGACGCGCGTGGGCGCGCTGCTCGGCGGCCTGACGATCGGCCATGGGGTCGTACGCCCCCCGGCCCCGCCTGCGCTCGGCGAAGTCGAGGTCCGCATCGGTGAGCTCCACCTCGGGCTCGACGGGGCGCCGCCGTCCGCGGTGGACCAGCACGGCTTCGGCATCGATTCCGGCCGCGTCCTCGTCGTGATCGGCGCGCGAGGAGGTCCCGCCCCCCGCGGGGGTCTCGACCAGCTCACCGTCGACGACGGTCGACTCGCCGGATCGTCCCGTCGCGGTGTCGGGCAGATCGTCCACGACGACCGCGGGGATCTCGGTGGTGACCTCCTCGGCGGCGGTGTCGTCTCCGGGGACGGCTCGACCGGTCCCCTGGTACCGACGCTCCTCCATGACCCGTCGCACGGCCTCCCCGCGCCTGCCGGCGGCCTCGCGTCGCAGGGTCTGCTCCAGCAGATGCCCCCACGTGTCGGTGTCCAGGAGCTCGGCGTCGGTGGCGCCCGCACCGGAGGGCAGTCCGAAGAGCGTCTCCTCGGTCTCGGCCCGGACCGGGTCACCGGACGCGCGCCCCCGGCTGGGCACGAGGCGACCCGAGCCGCCCGAGTACAGGGTGCGGGTCTGCGCCAGCGCGTCGCCGGTGCGGCGGATGGGGTTGCGCGAGCGGATGAGCATCGGCGCGAGGACGAACAGCCAGACCACCACCAGCAGGATGATCAGCAGTGAGCTCGACATCGATCAGGCCTCCTCGAGCGTCCACCCCGACACGGGACGTCGTGGTGTGGCCTAAACCGTAACGGCGCCCGGGCCCCGCCCCGTGGCGGCGCGCCGCAGGTCACGATGCTCAGGACATCCTCAGACGCGACGCGCGAAGCCCGAGGCCACCAGGGACGCCACGGCGCCCCGGCCGTGCTCCTCACGGGTCCGTGCGACCAGCAGGTGATCACGCCACTCGCCGTCCACGTGGAGGTAGCGCTTCAGCAGGCCCTCCTCGCGGAATCCACACCGTTCGAGCACCACCCGGCTGGCCGTGTTCTCCGGGCGGACGGTGGCGTCGACCCGGTGCAGGGCGCCCGGCCCCAGCGCGTGGTCCAGCCCCAGGGCGAGGGCCGCGGTGGCCACCCCGCCACCGCCGAACCGTCGACCCACCCAGTACCCGATCCAGCCCGAGTGCAGCGCGCCCCGCACGATCGCGCCGACGGTCAGCTGTCCGCAGAAGCGGCCGTCCAACTCGATGGCGGCCGGAAACGACACACCGGCACGGGCGTGGCGTCTGAGCTGGGAGTGGATTCCCGGCCACGCGCGGGCGGTGTTGTTCTCCCGCCACTCGCCCTCGACGGTCGGCTCCCACGGTTCGAGGTGGTCCCGCTCGTCCAGCCTCAACGCGGACCAGTCGCGCGCGTCGCGACGCCGCACCGGTCGGAGCGTGACCACGCCGGCGCGGACCCGGAGGGGTCCGGCCTCGAGCGGCCACCCGGGGTGGGCGGTCGCATCGGTCGCGACGACGTTCCACATGGTCTCGGACCCGGATCGGCTCAGCCGCGTTGGGCGAGGAACATCACGTCCACCTCGTCACCGGTCCGGACGGCGGAGACGTCGGGGTCGATCACCACGAGGCAGTTCGCCTCCGCGAGCGAGGCGAGCAGGTGGGTGGAGGATCCCTGCGCGCCGCCGAGCGCCCGCACCAGGTACTCACCGGTGTCGGTGTCTCGCATGAGCTGTCCGCGCAGGTAACCGCGCCTGCCCTCCACCGAGGAGATGGGGGCGACGGTGCGGGCGCGGACCGTCCGGCGCATGGGCTGCCGCTTGCCCAACGCGATGCGGATCAGTGGCCGGACCATGATCTCGAAGACGACGAGGGCGCTCACCGGGTTCGACGGCAGGAGGAATGTGGGGACCTCGTCACGACCCAGTCGCCCGAACCCCTGGACCGATCCGGGATGCATGGCCACGCGGTTGACCTCGATCTGCCCGAGCTCCTCCATGACCTGCCGGATCCTCGTGGTGGCCTCACCGCCGGCCGCGCCGGAGACCACCACGAGTTCACTGCGCACAAGCTGCCCCTCCAGGACCTCGCGCAGCCTCGAGGGTTCGGTACTGGCGATACCCACCCGGTGCACGTCGGCCCCGGCGTCACGGCCCGCCGCGGTCAGGGCGTAGGAGTTGACGTCGTAGACCTGGCCGGTGCCGGGGCTGGCGTCGACGTCGAGCAGTTCGTCGCCGACCGAGATCACGGACATGCGGGGCTTGGGGTGCACGAGCACCTTGGACCGCCCCACGGACGCGAGCAGGCCGACCTGGGCCGGCCCGATGATGGCCCCCGCGCGCACCGCGACATCGCCCGGTTGGACGTCGTCGCCCACGCGACGGACGTACTCGCCGCTGGCGACGGTGCGGGTGGGGCTGATGCGCTGGCCCTCGGCGACGGCCCAGCCGACCGGGAGGACCGCGTCAGCCAGGGTCGGCAGGGGCGCGCCGGTGTCCACGCGGACGACCTGGCCGGGTTGGAGCCGGGTCGGCTGCCGGGATCCCGCGGTGATCCTCCCGACGACGGGCAGACCGGACGGCCCGGCGGACTTCTCACCCGGGTCGTCGGTCGGGCCACCTACCCGGATGTCGACACTGCGGACCGCGTACCCGTCGATCGCGGACTGGTCGAAGGAGGGCAGCGGGCGCTCGGCCACGACCTCTTCGGCACACAACAGACCCTGCGCCTCCGAGATCGACACGCGCACCGGTCTCGGGGCGACCGCGGCCGCCGTCACCAGTGCGAGCTGTTCCTCGACGGAGCGCACCAGGTGTCCCCTTCCCGTACGAAAGTCGCTGACCGTGCGGCGGTGTCACGCCAGGCGTGGCGGACCGACCGCCGGGTCCTTGTGGGAGAGGGTAGCGCCCGCGTGGCGCCATCCCGTGACGCCATTCCGTGACGGCGCCCGGCCTCAGTGGTCGAGCCGCCCGGCGAGCCACTCGCGGAGCTCGTCGGCGTAGGCCGGGTTGTCCAGGGCGAAGTCCACGCAGGCCTTGATGTACCCGCCGGGATTGCCGAGGTCGTGCCTGGTGCCGTCGTGGACCACCACGTGGACCGGGTGGCCCTCGTTGATCAACAGGTCGATCGCGTCGGTGAGCTGCAGTTCCCCGCCGGCGCCCGGCTCGATGCGCCGGAGCGCGTCGAAGATCGCGCGGTCGAGCACGTACCGCCCGGCCGCCGCGAGGTTGGACGGCGCGTCCTCGACGGCCGGCTTCTCGACCATGCCGCGGACCTGCTTGACCGCCGGGTCATCCGTGTCGGACACCTCGAACACCCCGTACGAAGAGACCTCCTCCGGGCTCACCTCGAACGCGCAGAGGACGCTGCCGCCCCGCTCCGCGCGGACCTGCGACATCCGGCCCAGGATCCCGAACGGCAGCACCAGGTCGTCCGGCAGGAGCACGGCGACGGCCTGCTCCTCGTCCCCGAGCACCGATTCCACCTGAGCGACCGCGTGCCCCAGGCCCAGCGGCTCGTCCTGGCGGACGTCCACCACCTCGATGAGCCCGGGGGCCCGCTGGACCTTGTGCAGCAGGACGTCCTTGCCCCGGTCCGACAGCGTGTCCTCGAGAACCTGGTCCTCGGAGAAGTGCGCCATCACCCCGACCTTGCGCTCGGAGGTCACTATCGCGAGCCGGCCCGCCCCCGCCTCGGTCGCCTCCTCCGCGATGAGCTCGATCCCCGGGGTGTCCACCACGGGCAGCAGCTCCTTGGGAACGGTCTTGGTGGCGGGCAGGAACCGGGTCCCGAGGCCGGCGGCCGGGACGACCGCGGTGCGGAACTGCGAGTCGGGCGAGGTGGTGGACGTCATGCCGTACACCATAGACGGAGCACCCCGCCCCGACCTCCGGACCACCGGCGGCATGGAGGCCGCACGGTGACGGCACACTGGGGTGATGACACCGGACAAGTCCGCGGTACGTCGCGCGGTGCGCGCGAGACGCGCCGCGGTGCCCACATCGGTGCGGACGGACCGGGACCGGGCGATCCGCGACCATCTTGCCTCCCTGGTGACGGAGGGGATGGTGGTCTGCGCGTTCGTTCCCGACGACGACGAGGCCGGCGGAGCGGGCCTACCCGAGGCGCTCGCCCTGGCGGGGGCGCAGGTACTCCTG
>NZ_JADDKI010000470.1:0-980 GCF_015356725.1 Dietzia sp. SYD-A1 | reverse complement strand
GCCCTGCGGCGCAGTTCGGACGGGCTCGCCGCCGGGGTCGTCCCGTCCGGCTCGGCCCAGGCCCGGGTGCGGTCGAAGGGATAGCGCGGCAGCGGGTGCGCCCCGCGTCGTCCGGTCAGGAGGTCCTCGGGGCGCACGTCATGGCCGGCGACGTACACCTGGCCGAGGGCCCGCAACACCCCAGAGCGCCGCAGGCCGCCGTCGTCGTCGGCCAGCGTGACGATCCTCTGCAGCCCGGTCGGGGCGCACTCGCGGGTGAGGGAGGCGAGTACCGAGCCGGGCCCGAGGTCGACCACGGTGAACGCTCCCCCCAGGTCATCGGCGATCCGCGCCAGGGTCTCGTCGAAGCGCACAGAACCGCGCAGGTGGTCGGCCCAGTGTTCGGGATCACCGACCTGTTCCGCGGCGACCGGCCCCGCCGTGAGACAGCTGTAAAGCAGACCCCGGGGATCGTGTGCTGTGAGACCTGAGGCCGCATCGCGGAGCTCGGGCATCGCCGAGACCACGTGCGTCGAGTGCCCCGGGACGGAGATCCGGACCCGCGTGGCGTCGTCACCGAGTTCATCGACCAGCCGGGTGATCACCGCGGTCGATCCCGCCAGCACTGACGACCGCGGCGAGTTCTGCGCCGCGATCTCGAGCCCGGGGAAACGATCCAGCAGATCCGGGATCGACTCGGCACCGCGCCGCACGCGCGCCATACCTCCGGGCTCGAGTGTGGACAGGGCCCGGGCCCGCCGGGCGACGAGCCGCATCGTCTCGACGGCCTCGAGCGCTCCCGACAGGACCGCGGCGGCGTATTCCCCCGAGGAGTGGCCGATCCAGGCATCGGGCCGCGGCCCGCCTCGCAACCACAGCCGCCCGGCGGCCACCGTGGTGGCGAACAACGCGGGGAGGCCGAGCAGGGGGTCGTCGGCATCGGCCGGGACCACCCCGGCGGCGGACGGGCAGCACACCCGACGCAGGTCATCCCCCAGGAT
>NZ_JADDKI010000469.1:0-1058 GCF_015356725.1 Dietzia sp. SYD-A1 | reverse complement strand
GGCCATGCGCCAGCCCGAGCGACCGGCGGCGCCCGCCGTCGATCCGCTCGCCGACTCGCCGGTGGTGAGGTGGTTGGAGGACCGGGAGTTCGAGCCGACCCCCACCCCGGCGCCCGAGTTCCGGCACGGGGATTTCGCAGGTGGTCTCAGCGCCCTCGGGACGGTGTCCCACGGCATGTTCCGCGGGCGGCGGGCGATCATGGGCGTCACCGGGGGCCGGACGGTCCTCGCACTGCGCCGCGACACGGTCTCGGACGTGGTGTTGGACCTCAGCCGCCCCGACGTCGACGCCGAACCCGGCTTCCACGATGCCGGGCAGGTGGCGTTGCTCGAGGCGCGGACCTCCGACTACGGCAGGCTCACCCTGATCGACCGGGATCGTCTGACCACTGCCGTCAGCGACGTCCCCGCCGAGGTACGCCGGATCTGGGCCGAAGGGGAGTGGGTTGCGGCGACGGTCGACGGCGTCGACGACCCGTCCGGTTGGGATGACGTCGTCATGGCTCTGCACGCGGCGGCCGACGTCGTGGCCCCGCTTCCCCCCATCGGTGGACGGGCCCGTGCCCTGCCCCTCGAGATCGATCCCGGTTCGCCCGGCTCCGCCGACGGCCCGGAGGCGGACCCCACGGTGGGTATGGACGGCGAGGTCGGGACCGCCACCCACGGGGAGATCACACCCGTTGCCTCGCAGACAGAATCATCTGCTGACGTGTCGGATCCGGCCGACGCAGGCGGCGTTCCGCAACTCGGTCCGGTGGAGGTGGCCGCGCAGACCACCGACCCCGACGCACGGGACGAGGCGCCCGAGCCCTTCCAGGCCGAGCCCCGACGGGCCGGACACCTGAGGTTGGTCCCCGAGCGCAAGGGTGCGCGCGACCTCGCCGACGTGCCCGTGGTGGCCGACCGCGGAGACGCGTTCCCGGACGACGCCGCCGCCGACTCCGACGACGAGGCCGCCGACAACGCCGCCGCCGACAAATCCGCCGACGCGGCGTTCGTGGCGCCCGCCGTGGCGGAGGAACCGGATCCCTTCGCCGAGATCATGGAACCCTCCGGGC
>NZ_JADDKI010000468.1:0-1387 GCF_015356725.1 Dietzia sp. SYD-A1 | reverse complement strand
AGGTAGGCGACGGTGACCACGACGACAAGACTAGCCAGCGTCAGGCCCGACGAACCGACGCGAGGTCTGCGGAGACCTCGTCGACGGACCCCTCGGGCACCACGGCGCACGTCACGACGTCCCGGACCGCCTCCCGTGCGGCCCGCGGCAGGCCGACGAGAGCGGCCGGGTTGGGGTCGGCGAGTGCGGCCCGGACGTCTCCCCCGGTCATCGCCGCGACCGCGCCCGCGAGCAGGGCCCACACCTCACCGGCATCCGTGCACCGCGGGATCAGGCCCGAGCCGAATCCGACGCCGGAATGGGCGGCCAATGCGAGCAGATCGACCAACCGGTCGGCGGCGGGCCCCGGCCCACGCAGACCTGTCGCGACCTCGATCACCGCCGCCGTGTCGGCCGCCAGCACCGCGGCGACGGCATCGAGGTGTGGAAGGCCGAGGTCCGGATCCGCCGGCACCTCGACCGGGTCCGCGACCGACCACCGGGACAGTGCCCCCGCGAGCCCCGACGCGGTCACCACGAGGTCCTCCAGGAGATCGGGACGGGAGGGGCCGCGACTGAG
Organism: Dietzia sp. SYD-A1; assembly: GCF_015356725.1. Classification (NCBI taxonomy): domain Bacteria; kingdom Bacillati; phylum Actinomycetota; class Actinomycetes; order Mycobacteriales; family Dietziaceae; genus Dietzia; species Dietzia sp. SYD-A1. Next base: position 828 of record NZ_JADDKI010000468.1, on the reverse strand, counting down.
CAGTTCGAGTGAGACCGTCATGACCACAGGTCTACACCGCCGCGTTGCTAGTCTCTCCTGACGATGGGTTCCGACGACTCCCCCGCATCCGATCAGGCTCCCGCCCCGGACGATTCCCCCGATGCGCCCGACGCCTCTCACCTCACGCCGGAGGAGAAGCGTGGCCCGCGCACGATCCACGTGGCGCTGGCGATGCTGGTCGCCCTTCTCATCACGGCGGTCGCGACGGATCCCGCCTCGGTGCTGCCCCGGGACTCGACTCTGCACGGCGCCCATCACCTGGACGAGGAGTCCGGTCTCGACATCGCCGTCCCGATCGGCTGGCAGATCGTCGGCCGACCGGAGATCGGCTCCGTGCAGATGGTCCCGGTGGGCTCGGGGAACGCGCTCGACACCCGGATCATCGCGGGTGTGCTCGAGCCCGGTATCGCCGCGGCAGCGATCGCCGACGACCAGGGTGCCGCCACCGCGCTGGCGGAGACCATCCAGCTCTACCTGATGGGGGTCACGGGGACCCGCGACGAACTGCGCGTCACCGATGTCCGCAACGAGGCCGGTACCGGGGTCGCCGTCTCGTACGTCCTGGCGCCCCACGACCCCGAGGACGCCACCGCCGGGGGGTTGGTCTACGCCGCCGTGTTCGGTTCCGAGGGACGGCGGTGGTGGGTCGCGTACGTGACCACCGCCCAGCAGTCGACCCCCGGCCCCCGCTGGATGGACCGGATCGTCGGCGACATCCGGTTGCCCGGGTGAACGAGGGGGAGGGCCGCGTCCCCGCGGCGGGCCGGGATCACCCAGGGGCAGGCCGCGGGCCGCGGCCGACAGGCC
>NZ_JADDKI010000467.1:0-2944 GCF_015356725.1 Dietzia sp. SYD-A1 | reverse complement strand
GTCGGGAGCTCCCCGGCGAGGGCGAGCACCTTTTGGGCCCGGCGGTGTTGCGCAGCGTGATCGACACCCGCGTGCGCGAGGCGGTTCACCGCCTCGACCACGGCGTCGGCGGCCCGGACGCGGCGGACGGTATCGACGCGGCGCTCGACGCCGAGGACGGCCACGGTTACGCCCACTCCCACGTGGCGGCCGACGGAAGCGTCTACACCCACTCGCACTAGACCCACCCCACAGACCCACCACACCACCCATCACCCCGAGGAGCGCGATGTCCGGATCCGGGAAGTACCAGTACGGCGACGGCGACATCACGCTGGGCGCCGGTCGCGCGACCATCGAGCTCGAGGTCACCAACACCGGCGACCGCGCGGTCCAGGTGGGTTCGCACTACCACTTCTTCGAGGCCAACCGGGAGCTGCGGTTCGACCGCCCCGCCGCCTACGGGCGCCACCTGGCGATCGGCGCGGGGCTGGCGGTGCGGTTCGAACCCGGTCAGACCCGCACCGTGCGGCTGGTGGACTACGCCGGCGAGCGCGTCTGCCACGGCTTCTCCGGATTGGTCGACGGTCGCCTCGACGATCCGGCCGTGCGGGAGCGGGCGCTGGAGCGGATGCACGATGGCGGGTTCCTGTCTGTCAGCGCGGACGTGGCCGATGACGACGACAACGAGGCCCGGCCGACCGCGGGCGGGGTACGCGTCGCCGAAGGCCCGCCGACCGTGCTCCCTCGCGCGACCTACACCGACATCTACGGACCCACGGTCGGGGACCGGCTGACGTTGGCGGACACGGTGTTGACCGTCGAGGTCGAGAGCGATCACAACGCCGTCACCACCGACGGCTCCAGCGGCTACGGCGAGGAGGCCGTCTACGGCGGCGGCAAGGCGATCCGGGACGGGATGGCGCAGGACCCCGCGGGTACGCGGGCCTCGGGCGCGCTGGACCTGGTGATCACCGGGGCCACGATCCTCGACGCGGTGATCGGGGTCGTCAAGGGCGACATCGGGGTGCGCGACGGCCGGATCGTGGCGGTGGGCAAGGCCGGGAACCCGCACCTGCAGGACGGCGTGCACCCGGACCTGGTGATCGGACCCGGCACGGAGGTGGTGGCGGGAGAGCACAAGATCGTCACCGCCGGGGGAGTGGACACCCACATCCACTTCATCGCCCCGCAGCAGGTCGACGAGGCCTTGTCCAACGGGGTGACCACCCTGTTCGGCGGCGGGACCGGACCGTCCGAGGGCACCAAGGGGACCACCTGCACGCCGGGCGCCTGGAACATCGGCCGGATGCTGCAGGCCGCCGACGGGCTTCCGGTGAACATCGGGATCCTGGGCAAGGGCAACACCTCGCAGGCCGAGTCGGCGGTCGAGCAGATCGTCGCCGGCGCGGCGGGCCTGAAAATCCACGAGGACTGGGGCACCACGCCGGCGGCCATCCGCTGCGTGCAGGAGGTCGCGGACGCCTACGACGTCCAGGTGGCGATCCACACCGACACCCTCAACGAGTCCGGCTTCTACGAGGACACCCGCGCCGCACTCGGCGACTCGACGATCCACACGTTCCACTCCGAGGGCGCCGGTGGCGGCCACGCCCCCGACATCCTGCGGGTGTGCGGTGAGCCCAACGTGCTCCCGGCCTCCACCAACCCGACGCTGCCCTACACGGTGAACTCGGTGGACGAGCTGCTCGACATGGTGATGGTGTGCCACCACCTGTCGCATGACATCCCCGAGGACGTGAGCTTCGCCGACTCCCGGGTGCGGGCCGAGACCATCGCCGCGGAGACCGTGCTGCACGACGAGGGCATCATTTCGATCTTCTCGTCCGACTCCCAGGCCATGGGACGGATCGGCGAGTCGTGGCAGCGGGCGTTCCAGACCGCCCACCACTGCCGGGTCGAGCGCGGGCCGCTGCCCGAGGACGGTGATCGCAACGACAACGAGCGGGTCCTGCGGTACGTCGCCAAGATGACCATCAACCCCGCCATCGCCGCCGGGATCTCCGACCACCTGGGCTCGATCGAACCCGGCAAGCTCGCGGACCTGGTGGTGTGGCCGGTCGAGTCGTTCGCCGCCAAGCCCTCGCTGGTGATCAAGGGCGGGATGATCGTGTGGGCACCGATGGGTGACCCCAACGCCTCGCTGCCCACCCCGCAGCCCGTGATCTACCGGCCCATGTTCGGCGCGTACGGCGGGGCCATGCAGTCCACCCGGGTGACGTTCCTGTCCGCGGCGGCGATCGAGGCGGGCGTGCCCGAGCAGCTGGGCCTGACCTCACCGTGCCTGCCAGTGCGCCGGTGCCGGGGCATCGGGAAGAAGGACATGGTGCGCAACGACCGCTGCCCGCGGATCGAGGTGGACCCCGACACCTACGTGGTGACCGTCGACGGCGAGCCCGCCACCATCGCACCCGCGACCACCCTGCCGCTGGCGCAGCTGCACTACCTCGCATGAGCGGTTCCGACCTGTCGCGGCTGCTGCTCGCACTGCAGTTCACGGACTCGTCGTTCCCCTCGGGCATGTACACCCTGTCCCACGGGCTCGAGGGGCTGGCCCAGCGGGGTCAGGTCGACGGCCGGCGCCTGCCGCTGGTGCTGCACTCGATGCTGCGCCACGCCATCGGTCCCGCGGACTCCGTCGCGCTGGCTCTTGCGTGGGCGGCCACCCGCGAGCACGGGGACCGGGACGCGGCGGCGTTGATGGAGGCGGTGACCCGCATCGACCGGCGTCTACACGCCACCCGGTTGACGCGGGAGTTGCGCGACGGCGCCACCCGGACGGGAAAGCAGGTCCTGGACCTGGCGGCCGAGTTGCTCGATGACCCGGTGGTGGCCGCCTGGAACGCCCACGTGCGAGCCCGCCGGTCGCCCGGCTCGCAGTCCGTGGTGATGGGCCTGGTCTACGCCCGCGGGGGGCTGGACCAGCGCGACGCGGTGGCGGCGG
>NZ_JADDKI010000466.1:0-1807 GCF_015356725.1 Dietzia sp. SYD-A1 | reverse complement strand
GATCACGGCCGAGGGAGGGACCGCGAGCCCGGCCGAGACGAGCCGCCAGCAGCGGGTGTCCACCTCGCTCACCGCGCCGCACGACATGACCGCCTTCGCACTGGTCTCCGGCGACCACAACCCCATCCACGTCTCCGACACCGCGGCCGACCTGGCCGGCCTCGGCGGCGTGATCGTCCACGGCATGTGGCTCTCGGCCGCAGCGCAACACGCGGTACAGGCCTCGGACGGCCGCGACCCCGCCCTGCGGATCGCCGGGTGGACCGCCCGCATGCTCGCGCCGGTCCGACCGGGTGACCACATCGCCGTCCGGGCCGTCCAGACGGGGCGGTTCGCCGGCGGCCAGGTCCTCGAGGTCACCTGCACGGTCGACGGGGCCACCGTCATGGCCGCCACCGCGCTGACCGAGGCCCCCCGCACCGTCTACGCCTTCCCCGGCCAGGGCATCCAGGCCAAGGGGATGGGCATGGAGGGGCGCACCCGATGCCCCGCCGCCCGCGAGATCTGGGACCGCGCCGACGCGCACACCCGGAAGGCCCTCGGCTTCTCCATCCTGGCGCTCGTCCGCGACAATCCCACGGAGGTGACCGTCCGGGGCACCGTCCACCGGCACCCCGACGGAGTGCTGTACCTGACGCAGTTCACCCAGGTCGCGATGGCCTGCCTCGCGGTGGCGCAGCGCGCCGAGCTGGAGGCGGACGGGTTGTTCGTCGACGGCGCCTACTTCGCCGGCCACTCGATCGGCGAGTACGATGCCCTGGCCGCCATCTCCGGAACGCTCGAGCTCGAGCCGCTGCTGGAGATCGTCTTCCAGCGCGGATCGACCATGCACGAGCTCGTCCCGCGCGATGCCGAGGGTCGGTCCGACTACCGGATGGCCGCGATCCGGCCGTCCCAGATGGGCATCGGTGACGACGAGGTCGTGGACTGGGTGGCCGGCGTGGCCGAAGAGTCCGGTGAGTTCATCGAGATCGTCAACTACAACCTCGCGGGCTCGCAGTACGCGCTGGCCGGCACCGTCGCCGGCTGCAAGGCCCTGGAGAAGGCCGTCGAGCGGGAGCTCGAGAGGTCCGGCGGCAAGAACGCCTTCATCCTGGTGCCCGGCATCGACGTGCCGTTCCACTCCACCGTCCTGCGCGGCGGCGTCCCGGACTTCCGGGCCACCCTCGACGCGCTGATCCCGCACGACATCGACATCTCGGTACTCGTGGGTCGCTACATCCCCAACCTCGTGCCGCGTCTGTTCAGTCTCGAGCGCGACTTCGTGCAGGAGATCGCGGACCTCGTGCCGGCCGACTCGCTCGCCGAGGTCCTCGCGGACTGGGATTCGTGGTCCGCCACCCCGACGCGTCTGGGACGCCTGCTCCTGGTGGAGCTCCTGGCCTGGCAGTTCGCCAGCCCGGTCCGATGGATCGAGACCCAGGAGTTGCTGTTCACGCCGATCGAGCGCGGCGGACTGGGCATCGAGTGTTTTGTCGAGGTCGGCGTGGCCAACGCCCCGACCGTGGCGAACCTCGCCTCCAAGACCCTCGACCTGCCCACGCACCGCGGGCCCCGCGCCCAGGTGCTCAACGTCGAGCGCGACTCGGCGACGCTGTACGGCACACTGCCGCCCAGCGTGGAGGTCGACGACGACGCGGTGGACGCCCCGGAGCCCACCAGCGGGTCGGGCGACGCAGGTCCGACCACCCCCGCGGCCGCCGAGCAGGCGGCCCCCACAGACCCCGCACCGGCCGTCAACACCCCCGGCACGGCCGGTGCGGACCGATCAGACGCGGCTCCGGCCGCGGCCGCACCCGGTGCACCC
>NZ_JADDKI010000465.1:0-4096 GCF_015356725.1 Dietzia sp. SYD-A1 | reverse complement strand
GTACTGATCCGCGTGACCGCGACCTCCTCCGGCTCCGTGGCGGGTTCGTCGCCGAACCGGAGGACCGCCGCGACACGAGAGCCGTCCGAGGGCACGCGCTCGACCGTCCAGTGCGGGTCGACCGCCTGGGCCGCCGCGGCGAGGGGCCGCAGCCCCTCCCGGGCCAGCAGGGGCATCCAGGTGTCGTCGGCGAACGCGTCCGCCGCGGTGTCCCAGGAGACCGTGACACTCCGCCCGTCCCCGGAGACCGACGACGAGTACCCCGTGTACGCGGTCGGGCCGGCCAGGGGGTGGAGGTCGAACACCGCCGCCAACCCGTGCGCGTCCCCGTCGGCGCCGAGACCACCGCCGAGCACGTCGCGGATCCGGCCCGCGGCGACCCCCGCGATGCCGGTCGCCTGATAGGCCAGCAACCGGTCCGCGGTCTCGGCGTCCGACCGACGGCGGACCGACTGGTGAAAGCCCACCGCCAGCAGGTGCATCTGCAGGTACACCTCGCGCGTCATGCGGACGAGTGCGGCCGAGGTGAACTCGGGGAAGCTCAGATCCGTCAACAGCGGGCCGGCGTAGTCGTCGCGGGGGCCCTGACCGGTCGTGTCCTCCGGTGCCGGCGGCTCGAACGAGAAGTCGACCACCCGACTGCTCGCGGACTCGACCGCCGGCTCGGGCCACGCCGCCGGCTCCGCGTCCGGGTCGATCCGAACGATCCAGTGGCAGTGCGGCGTCCGGCCCTCCGGGCTGCGTGGTGGCCGGTGGACCGGTTCCACGACGGCCCGCGGGTTGGTGGCGAGCGCGGTGGCCGGGAAGGTGGGGTCCTCGATGTCGTGACACATCGTGGTGACGAGCCGGTCCCCCATCGGTTCGACATCCATCAGTGCGCCACAGTGGTCGAGCCAGAATTCCCCGTGATCGTGGTCGGTGATCCCGTAGCGGAAGTCCATGAACTCCGGCGGCGCCCCCACGTCCAGCTGGAAACCCTTGAAGATCTCCGCGACGCCGTCGCCCGTGATGGACAACGCCTCCTTCATCCGACGGGTGTAGTGCGGGCTCGCGGCCTGCCACTCCTCGATCGCGACGTCCCGCATCCCGTCCACACCGAACTCACCCAGGAGGGCCGGCATCCCCGCCCGGTCGATGAGCTGGCCGATCAGCAGCAGATCGGGGAGTAGCCGTGCGAGGGTCGCGTGATCGAGCGATTCCAGAGGGTCGCGTCTGACGACCGGGTCGCGCGTGGTCATCGGACTCAGACCTCGTCCGGCGTGGACACCGGCCACAACGGGGCCGGGCTGTCCTCGATGCGGTACCACCCGGCAGGCTTGTCGCCGCCCGCTTCGAACCGGGCCTTCATCGAATCGGTGAGCGCGTCGGCCTCGTACATCCGCATGAACAGGTCCACCACGTTGCCGAAGTCGAAGAAGTCCCGCTGCCACTTCCACTGCTGCTCGCCGTTGTAGAGGAACCACGACCCGCCGAGACCGTGGACCTCGTAGGGCGCGCCCGTCCTCGGGTCGACGGTGTCGCGGGCGATCTGCTTCCACAGGCACAGCACGTCACCGGTCTCGGGATCGATGATGGTGCGGATGTAGGGGTACTCCCAGCCGTCGAGCCCGGCCATCTCCTGACCCAGCGCGACGTCACGGATCTCGTCCCGGCCGACGGCCATGAAGTCGTCCTTCGTGCCGTAGTTCCAGCCGTAGGTGGCGTCCTCGGCGTAGAACTCGGCGAGCGGGGTCCAGTCCTTGTTGCGCTCGCACTCGGCGTTGGCCTCGATCCATCGCTCCACGAACTCGGCGATCTCGGCGCGGTCGTATCGGGTCACGTCACTCACTCCTGGGGGTCCGGGTCCCGACGAGGCGGAGTGCCTGAGTCGGGCAGTACTTGACGGCGGCCTTGACTTCCGCCAGCTGGTCGTCGGGGATATCGCCCCGCTTGGCGCGCACCTTGGCCTCCGCGCCCTTGCCCACCGTGAACCAGTCGGGGGCCTCGGCCTGGCACTCCGCGTGCCCCTGGCACAGGTCGAAGTCCACTTCCACACGCATCGGCTGCTGTGCGGTCACCGGCGCCGCCTCCTCCGGTAGCGGACGGTGCACGGCTGGGCCAGCTGGACGACCATCTTGGAGTGGTCGTTGTGGTAGCTCTCCGGCGGTTGCGCGAGCTCGAACTCGAACTCCCGCAGCAGGATCGAGAAGATGGCCTTGATCTGGAGCTGGGCGAACGCCGCCCCCACGCAGCGGTGTCGTCCGGCGCCGAAGGGGATCCAGGTCCACCGGTTGACGATGTCCTCCTGTCGCGGCTCGGAGTAGCGCTCCGGGTCGAACCTGTCGGGGTCCGGGAAATCCTCGGGGAGCCGGTTGGAGACCGCCGGGGAGGCCGCGACGGTCTGCCCGGCACGGACGACGTGGTCGCCGATCCGGACGTCCTCCTGCGCCACCCGCATGAGGATGATGAGGGGCGGGTGAAGACGCAGCGTCTCTTTGAGGGCGTTCTCGACCTTGGGCATCTGACGTAGCGCCCCGAAGCTGTACTCGGCGCCGTCCGAGTAGACCTCGTCGAGTTCGGCGACCACCTCCGCGAGGTAGTCCGGGTGCCTGAGCAGCTCGATGAGCATCCACGCACTGGTGCCGGAGGTGGTGTGATGCCCGGCGAACATCATGGAGATGAAGATGCCGGTGACCTCGTCCGGGGTGAAGCGGTACGTGCCGTCGTCGTTCTTGACGGACACCAGGACGTCGAGCAGGTCCCGGTCCTCCTTGTCCGCCGGAGGGTTGGCGACCCGCTCCTCCATGATCGCGGACACGAGCTCCACCAGTCCGGCCCGGGCCGCGTCCCGCTTGCGGAACGCGGGGATGTCGGCGTAGGCGTCGATGTACGCGTGGGGGTCGGTGCCCTGCTCGAGGTCGTGATACAGGTGCGCGAACCGCGCGTCGAGCTGCTCCCGGAACTTCGGACCGATCAGGCACGCCGAGGAGGTGTAGATGGTGAGTTCGGAGAACCACTCCAGCAGGTCGATCTCGCCCTCGTCGCCCCACTCGCCCACCATCCGCTGCACCTCGTGGGGGATGGTGACGGCGTGCTGGCGCATGTGCTCGCCGCGCAGCGCCGTGTTGTGCAGCATCTCCGAGCGACGCTCGGGACTGGCGTCGAACACGACGCCCTCCCCGAACACCGGCGTCATGAACGGGTAGGCGGCGGCCTGGTCGAGGGACTCGTCCGGGGCGCGGAAGAAGGCCTCGTTGGCGGCCGCCCCGGAGGCCAGGCAGATGTCGCGGTCGACGATCTTGAACACGCCGAGGTCGCCGCACTCCTCGCGCACCCGCCAGAACAGGCCGATCGGGTCGGTACGGAGTTCGTCCATGTGCCCCAGCTCGCCCCCGCCGCCGGAGACCCGCCGCGGTTCGGTGAGGGTGGAGGTGTCGGTGGGCGTGTCGGTGGAGCCGTCGGTACTGGTCACGAGTAATCCTCCTCGATTGGGGCCTCCGGCTGGATCTCCAGCTCGGTGATCTGGGCGCCGCGGGGCATCGCCACCATGGCGGCGACCCCCCGGGCGAGGTCGGCCGGTTTGCACATGCGCGGGTGACGACCGAAGCCGTGCTTGACCCAGTCGTTGATGACCGACTCCGTGGTCTCCGCATCGAACTCGGTGCCCATCTCGGTCATCACCGGCCCGGGGCGGACCACCCCGAGGCGGATCCCCGTACCCTCGAGTTCCTTGCGGGCCTGGTGGGCCATCGTCTCCAGGCCGGCTTTGGCCGCGACGTACGCGCCGGAGCGGGGCCGGGCGGTGTAGGCCACATCGGATCCGATGAGGACCACGTCTCCCCGACGGCGGTCGACCATCCCGGGGACCACGGCGTGGAGGAGTCGCTGCACGGCGAGTAGGTGGATGTCGATCTGGGCGGCGAAGTCCTCGGGGTCCATCTCCCACACGCGGGCCATCTTCAGGCTGCCGGCACTGGAGACGAGGACCTCGGGTGGGCCGTACGCCTCGCCGGCGGCGGCCACGAACCCGGCGACCGAGTCGGCGTTGGTCACGTCGACCGGTCGGGCGGTGGCCCGTCCCCCGGCGTCCCGGATCCGGCCCACGAGGTCGTCGAGG
>NZ_JADDKI010000464.1:0-571 GCF_015356725.1 Dietzia sp. SYD-A1 | reverse complement strand
CGGTGTCTTCGTCTTCGCCCTTACCGCGGGCCTTAGCCTCAGCCTTCTCCGCCGCATCGGCGGCGGCGTCGGCTTCCAGAGCAGCTTTGGCCTGGCGCAGCTTGACCAGGCGAGACTCTCGGCGGGCCAGCTCATCGGGCAGCTCGTCCCCGCGCCGGTTCTTGCCGAACTTGGCGTCCTCGGCCTTGTCGATGGCCTCGGCGGCGGCCAGCAGATCGGAGACCTCCTGGGCCAGTACCTTCTCCTTGTCCGTCAGCCGCGCGTACGACATGGCCTTGCGTTTGGAGGCGTTCGCCCGCAGCTTCGTCCCATCCAGCGCGACCTGTCCAAGCGTGACCATCCCGGCGGCCTGGCACAACGCCAACGCCTGCAAGAACAGGTTGCCCAGCGCGGCCAGGTGCCTCTTGCGAAACCTGGCGATCGCGCGGTAGTCCGGGGCCGCCCCGGCCGCCAACCACCGGAAAGCGACGATGTCGGTGCAGGCCTTCTCGATCCCGCGGGAGGAGCGCACCCCCGTGGTGTAGCCGAAGATCAGCAACCGCACCATCAACCGCGGATCGTACGGCGGGGC
>NZ_JADDKI010000463.1:0-2051 GCF_015356725.1 Dietzia sp. SYD-A1 | reverse complement strand
CGCCGAGCGCGCGGGCCTGCGGCTGCCGCGGGTACTCGGTCGCAACGCCGCCCCGCCGGTGCCGGACGGAGTGGTTCCCGACGCCCCCGGTGTCACCCCGTTCCTCACGTCCAACGAGGAGTTCTACCGCATCGACACCGCGCTGCGGGTACCCGCCCTGACCACCGCGGACTGGCGGTTGCGGATCCACGGGATGGTGGACAGGGAGATCGAGCTGGACTGGCAGTCCCTGACGAGCAGGGAGTTCCGGGACCGGATCGTCACCCTGACCTGCGTGTCCAACGAGGTCGGCGGCGACCTCGCCGGAACGGCGACCTGGACCGGCTTCCCGATCGACGAACTGCTCGCGGAAGCCGGGCCCCTGCCCGAGGCCGACATGCTGCTCTCGACCTCGGTCGACGGCTGGACGGCGGGCACCCCGCTCGAGGCACTGACGGACGGGCGGGACGCGTTGCTGGCCGTCGGGATGAACGGCGAGCCGCTCCCTCTCGAGCACGGGTATCCCGTCCGGCAGGTCGTCCCCGGCCTGTACGGCTACGTCTCCGCCACCAAATGGGTGGTGGACTGGGAGGTCACCCGGTTCGACCGGGCGAGCGCCTACTGGACCGACCGGGGGTGGGGCGAGAGGGGGCCGATCCTCACCGCGAGCCGTATCGACCGGCCCGCCCCGCTGGCCCAGCTGGATCCCGGCCCCGTCGTGGTCGCCGGGACGGCGTGGGCCCAACACCGCGGCATCGACCGAGTGGAGGTGCGGGTCGACGACGGGCCGTGGAACGAGGCAGCGCTCGCGGAGGAGTACTCGATCGATACCTGGCGCATGTGGTCGTGGACGTGGGACGCCGAACCCGGCCTGCACACGCTGTCCGTCCGGGCGACCGATTCGACCGGTGAGGTCCAGACCGAGACGCGGCAGCCTCCGATACCCACCGGGGCCACGGGCTGGCACAACCGCACGTTCCGGGTGTCGGGGACATGACCGTCCTCGACACGCGCCGCCCCACCGCGCGCCCGTTCCCTGAGTTCCCCACCCCTCGGATTAGACTGTCCTCCGTGTCCGACCCCACCGCCCTGTCGCTGGCCGATCCGGGGCGCCTGTTGGAACTCTCCGCGGCCGGCGACCTCGAGGCCTTCGCCCGCTTCTATGACCTCATGGCGCCCCGGGTCCACGGTCTCGCCCTGCGGGTCCTCCGCGACCCCGGGTACGCCGAGGAGACGGTGCAGGAGGTGTTCCTGCAGGTCTGGAAGCAGGCCTCGGGGTACAGTCCGAAGCTCGGGTCGGTCCATTCCTGGGTGCTGACCATCGCACACCGGCGCGCGGTGGACCGGGTGCGGTCGGAGAGCTCCGCGGCGCGGCGCGACGAGGCGGACGCCGCCGCGGGGATCACCCACTCCGGGGACGTCGCCGACCAGGTGACCGAGGAGATCACCCGGGAGGAAGATGCCGCCGACGTCCGTCGTTGTCTGGGGGAGCTCACCGAGAACCAGCGCGAGTCGATCGAGATGGCGTACTTCACGGGACTGACCTACCGAGAGGTCGCCGACCAGCTGGGGGCCGCACTGCCCACGATCAAATCACGAATCCGGGACGGCCTGCGCCGTCTCAAGAGCTGCCTGGGGGGTGAGCTGTCATGACCGTCCGACACCACGATCATCCGGAGTCCCCGGGCACGGTTCATCCCGAGGATCTCGACCTCTACGCCCTGGATGCGTTGGACGATCAGGAGACGGAGGCCGTCGAGCAGACCCTCGTCAACGCCGCACCGGATCAGCGCAGGTCGATGCTCGCCCACATCCGGTCCACCCGGGAGGTCGCAGCCGATCTGGTGGCCGATGCCGACCTCGACGTCCCGCCGCCGCCGGGGCTCCGGGCCAGGATTCTCGATCTGGTCGCGGCGGAGTCCGCGCCCGTAACCGACGCGGGGACACCGGAACCCGACGGCACCCGGGACACCGGCGGTGCGGCCGTGGTCGATCTGAGCCATGTGCGTGAGCGCCGGCGCCCCGGCGTGTGGACCGTCGTCGCCTCCGCCGCGGCGGCCGTGGTCCTCGTG
>NZ_JADDKI010000462.1:0-1635 GCF_015356725.1 Dietzia sp. SYD-A1 | reverse complement strand
GGGTGGGAATGCGGCGGGTAGGGTCGACGGATGACACCGTCCGACCGCCTCTCATCCCTGGAGCAGCACGTGCCACGCACCGCCGAGTCCGTCCGAGCAGTCATCAAGGCCTACGACGTCCGCGGCGTCGTGGGTGAGCAGATCGACGAGGATTTCGTCCGCGAGGTCGGCGCGTCGTTCGCCCGGCTGATGCGCTCCGAGGGGTCGGGCACCGTCGTGGTGGGCCATGACATGCGGGACTCCTCCCCGGCGCTGTCCAGGGCGTTCGGCGACGGCGTCACGTCCCAGGGGCTCGACGTGGTGACGATCGGCCTCGCCTCGACCGATCAGCTCTACTACGCCTCCGGGATGCTCGACTGCCCGGGCGCCATGTTCACCGCCAGTCACAACCCGGCCCGCTACAACGGGATCAAACTCTGCCGGGCGGGCGCCAAGCCGGTCGGTCAGGAGTCCGGCCTCCGCACGATCGCCGACGAGCTCGTCGAGGGTGTGCCCGCGTACGACGGTGACGCCGGCACGGTCTCCGAGCGTGATGTCCTGGACGGGTACGGCGGGTACCTGCGTGACCTGGTCGACCTCTCGGGCATCCGACGTCTCAAGGTGGCGGTCGACGCCGGCAACGGGATGGGTGGCCACACCGTGCCCGCGGTCCTCAGCGGCCTACCACTGGAAATCGTGCCCCTGTACTTCGAGCTCGACGGCAACTTCCCCAATCACGAGGCCAACCCCCTCGAGCCGGCCAATCTGGTCGACCTCCAGGCGTTGGTCCGGGAGAGCGGAGCGGACATCGGCCTCGCCTTCGACGGCGACGCGGACCGCTGCTTCGTGGTGGACGAGCGGGGTGAGCCGGTCGCCCCGTCGGCCATCACCGCGCTGGTGGCCGGGCGTGAACTCGACAAGGAGCCCGGCGCGTCCATCATCTACAACCTCATCACCTCCCGGGCCGTCCCCGAGCTGGTCGAGGAGAAGGGCGGCGTGGCGGTCCGGACCCGCGTCGGTCACAGCTTCATCAAGGCGCAGATGGCCGACACCGGTGCCGTCTTCGGCGGTGAGCACTCGGCGCACTACTACTTCCGCGACTTCTGGGGCGCCGACTCGGGGATGCTCGCCGCGATGCACACCCTCGCCGCGCTGGGGGAACAGGACGCCCCGCTCTCGCAGGTGATGGCGGAGTACACCCGGTACGCCGCGTCGGGGGAGATCAACTCGACCCTGGACTCCGCGGAGGCGCAGGTGGCCCGCATGGAGGAGGTCGTCGACGCGTTCGCCGGTCGCGCCGTGTCGGTCGACCGCCTCGACGGCGTCACGGTCGACCTCGGGGACGGCGCGTGGTTCAACCTCCGGGCCTCGAACACCGAACCGCTGCTGCGTCTCAACGCGGAGGCGCCCACCAGGGAGGGCGTCGCCGCAGTCGTCGACGAGGTCCTCGCGATCGTCCGTGCCTGACCTCACCAGCGACACGGGGGCGGGCCGGGTCGATCTGGACGACGCCGAGGCCCTCCGCTCGTCCGACGCCACCGGCGCACTGCTCCACGCGTCGATGGCCGGTGCCCAACTCCGGTCGGTCGCGACCGCCGTGGACGCCGGGGCCCTGGAGGGCCTGGTGGGGTTCCGGCCGCGGTCACTCGTCTGGGT
>NZ_JADDKI010000461.1:0-3637 GCF_015356725.1 Dietzia sp. SYD-A1 | reverse complement strand
GCTCAGCCCCGCCAGGGTGCGATCGGATTGCCCTGCCAGCGGGTGCCCGGGGGGATGCGGTCGCCGCGCATGACCAGCGAGGCCGGGCCCACGGTGGAGCCGTCGCCGATCGAGGACGCCGGGAGCGCCACACAATGGCACCCCAGCGTCGCTCCGTCGGCCATCGTCACCCGGTCGATCTGCATGATGCGGTCGTGGAAGAGATGGGTCTGGACCACGCAGCCGCGGTTGACGGTGGCGCCGTCACCCACCGAGATCAGGTCGGCCTCGGGCAGCCAGTAGGACTCGCACCACACGCCCCGGCCGATGTGCGACCCGAGCAGACGCAGCATCGCGGTGAGGATCGGGGTCCCCGTGGCGGGCCGGGCCATCCAGGGCGCGGCGAGGAGCTCGACAAAGGAGTCGGCCACCTCGTTGCGCCACACGAAGGAGGACCACAGTGGCTGGTCGCCCGCGCGGATCCGGCCCACCAGGATCCACTTGGCCAGGACCGCGAGCAGCAGTGCCACCAGTCCGGCATACGCGAGCGTGACACCGGAGGTCAGCGCGGCCACGGTGAAACCCCACTCCCGGTGGATCAGCTGCATCACCACCAGGACGCCGACAAGCAGGAGGAACGAGAGCCACACCGGGACCAGGCGCAGGGTCTCCCACGCGGCACGGGCGACCTTCAGGCGCCTCGGCGGTTGGTAGGTGCGCGCGTCGCTCTCGCCGTCGGCCACCGCCCTGGGCAGCTTCTGCGGGGGCGATCCGAGCCACGACGTGCCCTTCTTGGCCTTCTGCGGCGCGGAGGACAGAACGGCGACCAGTCCACGCGCGGGGACCTTGCGGCCGGCGGACGCGATGCCCGAGTTGCCGAGGAACGCGCGTTTGCCGACCTGCGCCTGCTCGAGCCTCATCCACCCCGACCCCAGTTCGTACGGCGCGACCATCGTGTCATCGGCGAGGAACGCCCCGTCACGGACGGTGGTGAGAGAGGGGATGAGCAGGACGGTCGAGGCCTCCACGTCCTTGCCGATCGTCGCCCCCAGCGCCCGCAGCCACATCGGCGTGAGCATCGAGGCGTAGAGCGGGTACAGCCAGTTCCGGGCGGCGTCCATGATGCGCTCGCTGCACCAGGCCTGCCACGCGATGCGGGAGTGCACCGGATGGAAGCCTTCCCGCAGTCCCACCGACAGCACCCGCACCGACACCAGGGTGAGCGCGGCGAACAGCACGAGCGCGACCAGCGTCCCGGGCACCGACCACAGGGTCGCGCGCAGGAACAGCTGCCCGGGGGTGGCGGCGTTCCGTGCCCCCGCGGCCACCACCGCGAGTCCGGCGCCGAGCGCGATCAACGGCATCGCGCCGAGCGCCACCGCGGAGAGCTGATACACCAGGCTCCAGACGCGGTTGTGGGGTGCGGGCTCGGCCGGCCAGCTCGAGCCCCGCTTCCCCCGCTTGCGGGCCGGCGAACCCGCGTAGCGCTTGCCGGCCTTGACGGTGCCCACCACGGCGGATCCGATCTCCACGTGCGCGCCCCGGCCCACCACGGCGCCCGGCAGCAGCGTGGACCGCGCTCCCACCACCGCGTTCTCGCCGATCTCCACGGTCCCGACGTGCACCACGTCGCCGTCGACCCAGTGCCCGGCCAGGTCGACCTCCGGCTCGATGGAGGCGCCGTCGCCCACCGTGAGCAGGCCGGTGACGGGCGGCAGCGTGTGCATGTCCACCCCGTGACCGATCTTCGCGCCGAGCAGCCGCGCGAACGGGGTGAGCCACCCGGCACCCTCGAGGTTCGCGACCCCGGAGGCCTCGACCAGCCGCTCGGCCGCCCAGAGGCGCAGATGGACCGGTCCGCCCCTCGGGTAGGTGCCCGGAGTGATCCCGGCCGTGAGGGCGCGGCACAGCAGGCCCGTCACGAGCGTGCGGCCCGCGGGGAGCAGGAGGAGCACGGTGAGGATCCCGAGCGCCCACCACGAGACCGGTCGCGCCCAGGGGGCCCCCACGGACGCCGCGACGTTGTTGGCGATCCCCAGCCAGGTGAGCCACTGCAGTCCGGTGACCGTGAGCAGCGGGAGCGTGGCCAGAACCTGGACCAGTTGCGCACCGCGGCCGACGGGCCGCACGTGTCGCGGCTCCACGGCGGCCACCGGTTCGAGCTCGTCGAGGAACCCTGCGAAGTCACCGAGGCGTGGACGGTCGTAGATGTCCCCCACGGTCACGGCGGGGAAGCGCTCGCGGACCGCCACCACCACGTGTGCCGCGGCGAGGGAACCGCCGCCGAGGGCGAAGAAGTCCTCGTCGACCCCGGAGACGTCGGCGCCCAGGGCCGAGGACCATAGTTCGGCCACCCACGCGTCGGTGCCCTCCAGCTCCGTCTCCGCGGCCGAGGTCTGGGCCAGGGGCCACGGCAGGGCCGCGCGGTCGACCTTCCCCGAGGTCCGGGTGGGCAGCTCGTCGACCAGCGTCAGCCGGGGGACCACCCCCGCGGGTAGCCGGTCGCGCAGGGTCGCGGCGGCGTCGGCGAGGTCGAAGCCCGCCGGATCGTCCGCCACGAGGTAGGCCACGAGGACGGACTGACCGGCGTCGGACTTCTTCACCGCGGCGGCCCCGGCGCTCACGCCCGGCAGCGCGGAGACCGCGGTGTCGACCTCGCCCAGCTCGAGTCGGCGTCCACCGATCTTGACCTGGTCGTCGACGCGGCCGGCGAAATACAGACCATCGGCCTCGAGGCGCACGACGTCGCCGGACCGGTACGCGCGCTCCCAGCCGAGGGACTCCATGGGCGCGTACTTCTCGGCGTCCTTGTCCGGGTCGAGGTATCGGGCCAGCCCCACCCCGCCGATCACCAGCTCACCGGATTCGCCGTAACCGACCGGCATGCCCGTCGGGTCGACGACGGCCAGGTCCCACCCGTCCAACGGCAGGCCGATCGAGACCTCACCCGTGCCGTCCAGCCGCGCCGCGCACGCCACCACGGTGGCCTCGGTCGGCCCGTAGGTGTTCCAGACCTCGCGGTCTGCGCCGGCGAGTCGGGCGGCGAGTTCAGGCGGGCAGGCCTCGCCGCCGAGGATCACCAGCCGGATGTCGGCGAGCATCTCCTCGGGCCACATCGAGGCCAGTGTCGGCACGGTCGATATCACCGTGATCCCCCGGTCGCGCAACCACGGACCCAGGTCGAGCCCGGATTTGACGATCGACCGGGGCGCGGGCACCAGGCACGCCCCGTGCGCCCAGGCCAGCCACATCTCCTCGCAGGAGGCGTCGAACGCCACCGACAGCCCGGCGAGCACCCGGTCGCCGGGGCCGAGCGGGGCGCCGGTGAGGAAGATCCGCGTCTCGGCGTCCACGAACGCGGCGGCACTGCGGTGGGTCACGGCCACGCCCTTCGGCAGTCCGGTGGTGCCGGAGGTGAAGATGATCCAGCAGTCGTCGTCGACTCCAGGCCCCCGGTCCCTCGACGGGTCGGCCGGGCGGTGCGGGTCGGTGACCCGCATCCCCTCTGCGGTGTACACGGCCGCGACGCCCGCCTGGCCGAAGACCAACTCGGCGCGGTCGGCGGGATCGTCCACGTCCACGGGTACGTACGCCGCGCCCGCGGCGAGCGTCGACAGGATCGCCAGGTACAACTCCACGCCGCCCGACGGCATGTGGA
>NZ_JADDKI010000046.1:0-2826 GCF_015356725.1 Dietzia sp. SYD-A1 | reverse complement strand
CGGCAGATCCGCGCCCACCCGCCGCTTCGCCTACCCGCCCCAGCTCTTCGTCGTCGACGGCGGCCGACCCCAGGTGGAGGCGGCCGCCGAGGTCCTGTCCGAACTGGGCGTCAACGACGTCCCGGTGATCGGCATCGCCAAACGTCTCGAGGAGATCTGGCTGCCCGGAGAGGAGTACCCGGTCATCTTCCCCCGGCACGGCGAGGGACTGTTCCTGCTGCAACGACTCCGCGACGAAGCGCACCGTTTCGCGATCCGGGCCCACCGGGGAGCCAGATCCCGACGGATGACGACGTCGATCCTCGACGACGTGCCCGGGCTCGGACCCTCACGCCGGGCGGCGCTGCTGGAGAAGTTCCCCACCGTCTCGGCACTCCGCGCCGCCGGAGTGGACGACCTCTGCGCGGTCCCCGGGATAGGCCCCGGGGTCGCGGCGGCGATCCGCGCGACCCTGGGATCCCCGGACGCCCCGCCCGCGGACCAACCGGGTACGGACGGGGGACGGGCGGACATGGGAGACTCGGACCGTGAGGTCGACGACCGGACGAGCGACTCGAGGTGAACCATGGACGTGAACGATGAGGGACGCGAACTCCTACTCATCTGTGGGATGTCCGGTGCGGGCAAGGGCACGGCGTCGAAGGTGCTCGAGGAGTTCGGCTGGTACGTCGTGGACAACCTCCCGCTCCGTTTCGTCGGGGAGCTGGTGGATCGTCTCGCCGAGGCCCGCGAGGAACCCAGGAGGTTCGCGATCGTCGCGGACGTCCGCAGCCTGGGATTCGACGAGCACATCGGAGAACTGCTCGGGCGCTTCGACGGCCGCCCCGAGGCGAGGATCCTCTTCCTGGACGCCTCGGACGAGGCCCTGGTCAAGCGGTTCAACAACGTCCGGAGATCCCACCCGTTGCAGTCGGGGGACGGGCTGATCGACGGGATCCAACGGGAGCGCAAGGTGTTGGAGGGGATTCGCGGACGCGCGGACGTGGTGGTCGACACCACCTCGTTGAGCGTCCATGATCTCCGGCACCGACTCGAGAAGCCGTTCGGCGACCTGGGATTCGATTTCCACCTCACCGTCGAGTCCTTCGGCTTCAAGTACGGGGTGCCGGTCGACGTGGACATGCTGCTCGACATGCGGTTCCTGCCCAACCCGCACTGGATTCCCGAACTCCAGGCGCACACCGGCCGCGAGAAGCCGGTCCAGGACTACGTCCTGGCGGATCCGTCGATCGAGGAGTACCTGCGCGCGGCGGTCTCGATGATCGGCCTGGCGATGACCGGGTATCGCCGGGAGGGCAAGCGGTACATGACCATCGCCGTGGGGTGCACCGGGGGCAAACACCGCAGCGTCGCGATCTCCGAATCACTGGCCGGGAGACTGTCCGGCCTCGACTCCGTCGACGTCCACGTCCGCCACCGTGATCTCGGACGAGAGTGATCGGATGACACGTCAGAGCACGGCGGGGGCGCCGGATCGGCTGGGGTCGCTCGTCGCCCTGGGCGGGGGCCACGGGTTGTCCGCCACCCTCCGCGCCGGGCGTATGGTCGCCGAGCACGTGACCGCGGTGGTGACCGTGGCGGACGACGGTGGGTCCTCCGGGCGACTCCGTCGCGAACTCGACATCCTGCCGCCCGGCGACCTGCGGATGGCGCTGTGCGCACTCGCGGCCGATGACGACGAGCACGCTCAGCTGACCAGTCTGTTCCAGCACCGCTACGGGGGGACCGGGGCGCTGGCGGGACACGCCGTGGGCAACCTCGTCTTCGCCGGATTCTGGGAACTGCTCGGGGACCCCGTCGAGGCGCTCGACGCCGTCGGGGCGATGCTCGGGGTGACCGGACGTGTGCTCCCCATGTCGCCGGTCGCCCTGGACATCGCCGCGGAGGTCGTCGGACTGGAAGCCGACCCCCGCGTGGTGCGCACGATCATCGGCCAGGTCGCGGTGGCCACCACGCCCGGCAGTGTGCGCCGGGTGCGGCTCATCCCCGCCGACCCGCCCGTGGCGGACGGCGTCGTGGAGGCGATCGAGGCGGCGGACATGGTCGTGCTGGGACCGGGCTCGTGGTTCACGAGCGTCATACCGAACGTGTTGGTCCCGGACATCGCCTCCGCGTTGGCCCGCACGTCCGCGACCAGGGCGCTCGTGCTCAACCTGGCGCCGCAGGTCGGTGAGACCGCCGGGTTCTCCGCGGAGCAGCATCTCCACGTGTTGCGCCAGCACGCTCCCGCGGTCGACGTGGACGTGGTGCTGGTGGACCCGCGGATGCCACTGAGCGACACCGAACGTGAACACCTCGACCGGGCGGCGGCGGGTCTGGGGGCGCGGGTCATGGTGGCGGACATCGCCCGGACAGCACCGGATGGGACGATGAAGCCCGTGCACGACCCCGCTCTGCTCGCCCGGGCGCTCGCCGCCACGGTGACGGCGGGGGCCGACGGATGACCGGAGAACGAAGGAGCAGGGCGTGTCACTGACCGCGCAGGTCAAGTCCGAACTGGTGAGAGTCCCGGTCGGGAACGCGGAGACCAGGAAGGCGGAGATCGCCTCACTCCTGCGTTTCGCGGGCACCCTCCAGGTCCTCTCGGGCCGCCTCGTGATCGAGGCGGAGGTCGATTCGGGCGAGATCGCCGAGCGACTGGCCGGCGAACTCGACTCGCTGTTCTCCGTGCCCTGCGAGATCCACCCGATCGGGGGAAGCGGCGGCAAGCCGGCCCGGAAGTTCGTCCTCCGGGTGATCGACCGGGGAGCGGACCTGACCCGCCAGCTCGGACTGGTCGACGCCGCCGGCCGCACCGTCAGGGGATTGCCCGCCGCCGTCGTCGGG
>NZ_JADDKI010000460.1:0-1612 GCF_015356725.1 Dietzia sp. SYD-A1 | reverse complement strand
CCGTCATCCCCCGGCGCTCCCGGCCGAGGACGCGTGGATCCGCGGGGCGGGGACCACCTGACCGAGTGCCGCCTCGAGAGCGGCGCCCACCCGGACGACGAGCCTGTCGTCGAACCGCGCCCCCACGATCTGGATCCCCACCGGCAGGCCCGCATCGGTCGTCCCGCAGGGCACGCTCAGCGCCGGCTGCTGGGTCATGTTGAACGGATAGGTGTACGGGGTCCACGAGGTCCAGTCGGGACTGTGCCACGCCGGGGGCACGTCCGACCCGGCCGCGAAAGCGGGGATCGGGGTGGTGGGGGTGATGAGGATGTCGTACCCCTGGTGGAAGTCCGCCATCCGCGCGCCGAGCGCCATCCGGACCGCCACCGCGTCGAGATAGTCGGCCGCGGAGTAGTCGTGGTACCGACCCAACGCCTCACGCATCGACGGGTCGACGTGGTCGATCGCGTCCGGGCCGTGCGGCGCGAGCACCGCGGCGAGCCCCGCGAACCACAGGACGTGGAAGGCGTCGACGGGATCGGTGACCCCGGGATCGACCGAGTCGACCCGTGCTCCCAACGACGCCAGGACGTCCACCGCGTGCGTGACCTCCCGCTCGACCTCGGGGTCGTTGGTGCCGAAACCCAGGTCGCGACTGTAGGCGACCCGCAGACCCTCGAGCGGTCGGTCCCCGCCGGCGCTCTGCGCACCCTCGGTGGCCGCGGCGAGGTATCCGCCCGGGCCGGGGGTCGTCGCCCGGGCCGGGACCGCCGACCAGTCGCGGGGATCCGGTCGGAGGAGCGCGTCCATGAACGCGGCGGTGTCGGCGACGGTGCGGGTCATCGGGCCGGCGTGGGCGAGCGTGCCGAACGGACTCGAGGGGAACATGGGGATCACACCGTAGGTGGGTTTGAGCGCCACGATCCCGCAGAACGCCGCCGGGATCCGGACCGAGCCGCCACCGTCGGTGCCCAGCGCGAGCTGTCCGAGCCCGGCGGCGACGGCGGCCGACGCGCCTCCGCTCGACCCTCCCGGGGTGAGGTCGGTGTCGTGGGGGTTCCGGGTGATCCCGGTGAGTGTGTTGTCGGTGACACCCTTCCAGGCGAACTCGGGGGTGGTGGTCTTACCGATCACCACACATCCCGCCTCGTGCACGGCCGAGGTCACCGGGGCGTCGTCGGGCCACGAGGCGGGGTCGGCGGCGCCGTCCTTCCGGGCCAGCAGGCGCGAACCTCGCAGCGTGGGCACCCCGCGGGTGTAGAAGATGTCCTTGATGGACGTGGGGACCCCGTCGAGAGGGCTGAGGGGCGCACCCTGCCGGTACCGGTCCTCCGACCGACGGGCGGCCGCGAGGGTCTCCGCTCGATCGACGTGGCAGAAGGCGTTGATCATGCCGTCGACCCGCTCGATCGCCTCCAGTGCGTCCACCGCGGCGTCGACCGGGGACAGTTCGCCGGTGCGGAAGCGCTCGGAGAGCTCCAGCGCCGTCAGGGAAGTGGTCATCCGTATACCTTCCATCAGATTGTCGACAATCCTACAGTCGGCGACAGCGGCGTCAACTCACACCGGCGCGGACCCGGACATCACACCCCCCGGCGGGCGACCCTTCTAGGCTGGGCGCCATGACCCC
>NZ_JADDKI010000459.1:0-2123 GCF_015356725.1 Dietzia sp. SYD-A1 | reverse complement strand
CCCCACACCCCACACCTAGGCTGGCGCCCGTGCCCCCACCGCTCCGTCGCCGTTCCGGCTCACCCCGACCGCCCGCCGCACCGTCCGTGCCGCGCCGGGAGCAACTGCAGACGCCGCGGTCAGAACTCGAACCGGACGGTCTGTGGGACGGAGTGTGGGCCACCGCCGAGGACGCTCCGTCGCCAGCCGAGGGCGCGGTCCGGATGGGCGGCTCGGAGATCCGTGAGTCGGTCCTCCAGGGCATCCGGCTGAGCAGTGCCAGGGCCGACTCACTGCGACTCACCGACGTCGAGGTGCGCGGGTGCGACCTGTCCGGGATGGTCGCCGACGGAGCCACGGTGACGCGGGTCAGGTTCGTCGGATGCCGCCTCACCGGCATGGTCCTGTCCGACGCCAGGCTCACCGACGTGTCCTTCGAGGACTGTCACGCCGACATGATCAACCTCCGGATGGCACGGGTGCACCGGGTGCGCCTGTCCTCGACCCGTTGCAGGCAGGCCGACCTGCTGGAGGCGCGGGTGGCGGACCTGTCGACGGACGGCGCGGACCTCCGCGGGGCCACACTCCACAACGCGACCTTCACGGCCGCGGACCTCCGCGGGGCCGACCTGGAGGACGTGCGGGGACCGTCCGCCCTCCGGGGATCGCTCATCTCACCGGAGCAGGTCCGGGGGGTCGGCCTGGCCCTGATCGCCGAGGCGGGCATCAGGGTCGAATGACAGAGGCCGGGTCACCGGGGCGGGACGAATGCTCACGGCAGGTGGGTGGCGGCGTCGCGCCACTGGTTGACGGCCCGGTTGATCATCGCCTGGAGGCGGAGAACCTGGTCACGATCCGTCAGGGTGACCCCCTCGACCCCGGTCCTCAGCACGAGTTCGGGCATCCCGCGACCCGCGCCGTTCTCGTCGAGCACCACCGTCTCCGTGATGGTCACCTCGAGGACCGCGTCATCGGCCGGCCCGTCGACTTCGGCGACGAGGTCATGCCTGTAGCGGAAGGTCGAGAAATCTACTGCATCGGTCACGAGGGGAACTCCCGACTGGGAACGGAGGGACTACGTCCACCATAGGGGCGGCGGGAAGGGTGATCGCACCAGTGGGACAGCGTGTTACCGGTTGTGACGGATCCGTGACCCGCACCACCGTCGATCGGTGCGGTTACCCCACTCGATGTGAGGAAAGTTGCGCGAGTTGCTTGTGTGACCGTTGTTACTAAACAATACTTCCCCCATGACACCAGCCGGTCAGCCGTCCCGCCACGCTCTCCTCCCCCGCCTCGTCGTGGCCCTGGCCTCCGCGGCCGCTCTGGCCCTCGGCCTCCTCGTCGTCGTCATGTCCCCCCGCGCCGACGCCGTCGTCCCCCTCTCCCCCGCGTTCGACGGCCTTGCCCGCGGCATCGACTCCTCGAGCTGGCAGCACCCGCACGGTGCGCCCGTCGACTGGCACGCAGCCGCCGCGTCAGGCCAGTCGTTCGCCTTCGTCAAGGCCACCGAGGGCACCGGCCCCGCGAACCGTTATTACGAGGCCGACGTCGCAGACGCCCGGGCCGCGGGGATGGCCGTGGGCAGCTACCACAAGGCTCGCCCCGCGATGGATCCGGCGATCCAGGCACGCGCATTCGCCACCCGGGTGCAGTCGGTGGGCGGCGAGCAGCTACCACCGGTGCTCGACATCGAGACCGACGAGGGCAAGAACCCGCAGGAGCTGATCGAGTGGACGCGGGTCTTCCTGACGGAGCTTCAGCACCTCACCGGTAGGACGCCGATCGTCTACACGTACCGGTTCTTCTGGATCGACCGGATGGCCAACACCACCCAGTTCTCCGAGTACCCGCTGTGGTTGGCCGAATACGGGGTCCCGGAGCCGACGCTCCCCGTGATCGGCGGGTGGGACGAGTGGCTGCTGTGGCAGAACTCGGAGACCGGCGAGGTGCCGGGCTTCGCCGGCCCCGTGGACCTCAACGTCTTCGCCGGGACCATCGAGGAGCTCGGGGCGTGGATCGGCCCCGTCTCGCCGGGTGAGGCACCGGTGCCCGAGGCCGCACCCGAGGTGGCCCCCGAGTCCGCACCCGCCGGGGATCGGGCCCCCATCCTCGACCCCGCTCCGGCGCCCGTCGCCGGGGGC
>NZ_JADDKI010000458.1:0-1019 GCF_015356725.1 Dietzia sp. SYD-A1 | reverse complement strand
GTCACAGGCGACGACGACGACGAGGTCCACCCTCTCCGGGAGTGCCGCCAGTCCCGCCGCGATCCCGGCGACCGGACCGGAGTAGGGCGGTTCCTCGCAGGTGTCGCCTCCGGGGCCGACCGTGACGACCGGGTCCGCCACGGCCGCGGCGGCGGCGACCACGGTCTCGAGCATCTGCCGGCCCGCCACCGCGATTCCTGCCTTGTCCGTGCCGTCGAGTCGGCTCGCGCGGCCACCGGCCAGGACGATCGCCCCGACGGAGTCGGTCATGAGCCGGCTGCCGCGTCGTGCTGGTCCGTCTCACCGACCGGGCGGTCTCGGCCCGCGTTCCCCGCCAGGCGGCTGCGAAGGAAGTCGTCGACGAGGATCTCGATGTCCGTCTCGGCGAACGGACGCAGTCCGATCATGCGGGAGAGGACCACCGGCCCGGCGAGCTGTGCCACCGCCAGGTCGCGGTCCCCGGGGATCAGGGTCCCGGCGGATTCGGCGGCGGACAGGATCGCGTGCAGGGGGGCGGCGTAGGAGTCCACGACTCCGCGTCGCAGCTCGCCCACCTCGTCGTCGTCCCCGGCTCCCCGGCCCATCGCCAGCCATCCCCACATCGACTGCTGGAGGGGGGCGTCCTGGATCAGCCGCGTCATGGACGTGCACAGCTGGATGAGTTGATCGCGCACCGGGGCGTCGCCCGGAGGCGGCTCCGGCGCAGGCAGCAGGCGTCGGAACGCCGCGGCGATCAGTGAGTCGGTGGAGGGGAAGTTGCGGTACAGCGTGGTCCGGGCGACCCCGGACACGCGGGTGACCGCGTCCACCGTGACCGCCGCGGCGCCACCCGCCAGGAGTAGATCGACCGCGGCGTCGAGGAGTTTGCCCCGCGAACGTGCCCGGCGCGGATCGGTCGGAGACTTCATGGGTCCATTGTGACGGCCCTCGGTGGTATACGGTGGGGGGACCCGACCGATACCGCCGGTATCGTTTCTCGACACGACCCACCCCCACCCCTGCCGACCCTGACCCCCGGG
>NZ_JADDKI010000457.1:0-2889 GCF_015356725.1 Dietzia sp. SYD-A1 | reverse complement strand
GCTCGGCATGGGCCGCGGCGACCGCACCGTCCTCGGCCGCGGCCGCGCGAACGGGGACCGGCGGGGCGTTCAGGGCACCGGCGAGCGCCCGGCGCAGTTCGTCGACGGTCGGTTCTGTGGGGTCGTAGGAGGCCGCCGGGTGACCCCACTGCTCGATCAGGTAGCCGACGTCCGGGATGACCGGCGGCAGGCCCAGATCCCGGCACAACTCCAGCCATCCGGAATGCGTCCCGTGGCGGTGGGGTAGGACGAGGGCGTCGAACCCGGACAGGGCCCGGCAGAGCTCGTCGTCGGTCAGGAGGTCGTGGGGGCGGACCTCGACGTCCGGGAGGTCGGCCAGTGTATCGAGAGCGTGCGCCGCCCCATGGCGGGTGTGGCCGGGAGCGCGGGCGCCGGCGAGGGCGTCGGAGCGCACCATCACCACCAGGTCGGTCTCGGAGGGCAGTGCGTCCGCCAGACGCGGCAGCAGGCCCTCGGCGGCGACCCCGGCCCTCAGCGAGCCCAGCGCCACACCCACGGTCCGCCGGCCGGATGGCTGTGCGAAGGGCGGCTCGGCGGGGCGCTCGTCCTGCGCGGGCGGCCCAGCGTGTCCGGCGTTCCCGAGACGGCCCAGGCGGTGCGGCTCGGTGACCCCGACCGGCATGAGCCGGGGATGGGGGATGACCCGGGAGCCCACGCCCCACCTCCGCCGTATCTCATCCGCCGCACCCGCGGTCAGGGTGATAACCGCGTCCGCCCCCCGCACCAGGATCCCGGTGCGTTCGAGATGCATGGCCGGGTCGGGCTCGTGGGGATTGGTCAGGTCGTGCACGGTCACCACCAACGGCATCCCTCGTGTCCGGACCGCGACGACGAACTCCGCGACCTGTGCCGGGCTCCGGTGCTCGTAACCGAAGTGCACGTGGACGAGGTCGGTGCCGTCCAGCACCTCGGGACGATCAGCGGCCTCGAGCGCGGGGTGCGGCCACCACCGCGACGGCTCGGCCGGATCGAGCAGGGGATCGGCGAGCACCGCGACATCCCCCCGCTCGGTGACGGGGCCGAGGGCGTGACGCACGTAGTCGTGGCCGGCGGGGATCGACCGGATCCGGAGGGGGCCTGCGGACGAGGAGCGGCTGTGGGTCACTCCGCCACCGTGCCACGTCTGCCGGTTGCCGCGACCTGGGGCCCTGCCTACGCTCGTCGCGGTGAGCACCACCGCCCAGCCCTCCGTCATGGTGATCGGCAACTGTCAGGCCGATGTCTACCGCGACCTCCTCCGCAGCGTCGACGGGGTCGCGGTGCGGGACGTGCGACCGGTGTACGAGATGACGGCACGCGACGTCCCGGAGCTGCACGCGGACCTCGCGCGCACCGACGTGCTGATCATCCAGCCCGTCCGGGACGACTACCGGGACCTCCCCCTGGGCCATCGCCAACTCGCGGCGCGGCTGCCGACCGGGGCGACCGTCGTGCTGGTCCCGGTGCTGAGGTACGCCGGACTGCACCCCTATCAGGTGCTGATCCGCCCCCCTCACGACCGTTCACTCGTCCCGCCCATCGCCCCGTACCACGACCTGCGGGCGATCATCGCCGCCGCGACCGGTGACGAGGACGTACTCCGCGCCGCCCCCGACCCCGATCAGGCGCGCGCGGCGGCGCGGGAGTCGGTGGAGGCACTGCGCATCCGTGAACAGGCCCACGGCACGCTGATCGCCTCGGATCTGCTCGAGGGCACACCGCGATGGCACACCATCAACCACCCGGACCGCCATACCCTGCGCGAGGTCTTCCGTCGCGTCCTCGACGCACTGCCCGCGGGGCTCGTCGACGACCCACCCGACATCGGCGACCGCGAGCCGCTCGGGGCCACGAGGGCGCCGGTGGATCCGGCGGTCGAACGCGCGCTCGGCCTGCCCGAGACCGGCCCGCGCGACTGGTTGGTCGACGGCATCAGCTTCTCCGGCGACCAGGTCACCCAGGCGCACCTGGCCTGGTACGCGACCACGCCGGGGGTGGTCGAGGAGGGCCTGCGCCGCCACGCCGACCGGATCGACCTCCTGGGGTTGAGGTGAGCGAGATGCCGACCCCGCCGCTGACGATCGCCCTCGGCCCCCCGACGCACGGGGTGACGCGGTTCGCCGCCGACTGCGCCCGCGCCGCCGGCACCCCGCTGCTCGAGGTGCCCGAGTCGGCCCGGTTGAGGGAGGCTCTGGCCGCTCATCCGGGTAGCGCCGTTCACCTGCACATCACCGACTCGTTGTTCGGGGCGACTCCGGACGAGGCGGCCGACACGGTCGAGGTCATGGCCCGGGACCGGCCGGTGGCCGTCACGCTCCACGACATCCCCCAGCCGGCCGAGGGAACGGAGCGGTGCCGACGCCGGATGGGGGCCTATCAGCGCATCGCGGCGGCAGCGGGGTTGGTGGTGGTGAGCTCCGAACACGAGCGTCGCCTCTGCGACGCGGCGGGGATCGTCGTCGACGCGGTGATCCCCCTGCCCGTTCCCGACCTCGGAGTCGCCAGCTCACCGATCGAACCGGACGCCGGCCCGCATCCCGAGGCGGTCCGGCGGGACGAGCGTTCGGTGGGGGTCTTCGGGTTCCTGCACCCCGGAAAGGCGGTGGACGTGGTGGCGCAGGCGGTCGCCGAGCTCGCCGCCGCCGGTGACCACTCGGTCGGGCTTCGACTGCTCGGGTCGCCCGCCGCCGGGCACGAGGACTACGTGCGCGCGGCGGTGGAGACCGTGCGGGCGGCGGGTGGCCACGCCGACGTGACCGGGCACATCGAGGACGGCGACCTCGCCCGCGTCCTCGGCGAGGTGACCGTGCCGGTCGCACTGTTCCGCAACGTCTCGGCCTCGGGGTCGATCAACACCTGGGCCGCCGCCTGACGCCGCCCCCTCGTCAC
>NZ_JADDKI010000456.1:0-767 GCF_015356725.1 Dietzia sp. SYD-A1 | reverse complement strand
GATGCGAGCCCGGCCAGGAAGCGGCCGAGGTAGAGCCACAGCGGGTCCTGCGGCCCGAGCAGCATCAGCACGGTGGCGACCAGAGACAGGACGAGGACCGGCCGCATGAGCACGCGTCGACCGTGGGCGTCGGACCACCGGCCCGCCACGAGGAGCGTGGGCAGGAGCCCGACGATGTACACGCTGAACATCGCGGTGACCTCGGTCTGTCCGAGGCCCTGTTCCTCGCGGTAGAGCAGCAGCAACGGTGCGAACTGGTTGGCGCCCCATCCCACGGCGAACACCGCGAGGGCGGCGCGCCACCACGCGCGATCGGAAGGCGCACTTGTCATGTGGCAGAACCTATCGCCCGATCGTCAGGTCAGCGCCTCGATCACGAACGCCACCCCCACCGCCACGAACAACGTGCTGACGACCACGTCCACCGTCGGCAGGACCCGCCCGACTCGCTCGTTGACCAGTCGGTGCGACGCCGCCACGGCGAGGGTGCAGAACCACATCAGCGCCACGGCGATCATGCCGGCGACGAGTGCAACGGCCTGACCGGGCGGGACCTCGCCGCTCAGGAACGGGGTCAGGACGGCGCCGAAGAACACCAGCGCCTTGGGATTTGCCAGGTTGGTGGCCAGCCCGCGAGCGAAATCGGTTCCCAGCTGCCGAGGGCCGAGTGAGGCGGGGGCTGCAGGGGCGGGGTGCGATGATTCCGCGCCGGTGGGATCGGGCCCGGCGAGCCCCGCCCGCGACCGGGAGCGCCACCAGCCCCGCAG
>NZ_JADDKI010000455.1:0-3064 GCF_015356725.1 Dietzia sp. SYD-A1 | reverse complement strand
GCCACCAGGCGGGACCGGCGTCCCGCTCACGAGCCACGCGGTGCAGACACCTGGACCCCGAGGCAGGTCCCGCCACCGCACCGCCGGGGCCCCCGCTCGATCCGTTCCGCGCACCATCCATCGACGTCCATCATGGCCCACTCCGCGCACGGACACCGGTCCGGTGCTCACCGGTCGCCCGTTCGCCTAGGCTGGGGACCTGATGTTCGCGACGAGAGAAGGATCGACGCCCATGGGCAAGCTGACGACCTACCGCGACAAGCGCGCCGAACTCCGCGCCCACGCCGCCGCGCTCAAGGCCACCGCCATGACCGAGGCCAAGCTCGCCGCCAAGGAGACCCGGCACAAGGCCAAGGAGGCGCATCGGGTCGAGCTCGCCGAGGCGAAGAAGCGCGCCAAGCTGGCGGGCAGGAACGCGGACCGGAAGGCCAAGCGGGAGGCCAAGCGCGCCAAGCGGCAGGACGCGCTGGCCCGGAAGGCGTCCCGGAGGGACCGCAAGGCGGAGAAGACCCTCGCCAAGCAGGAACGGGCCACGCTCAAGCGGGAGGCCAAGTTCCTGGCCAAGGACCGGAAGGCGGCCGAGAAGATCGAGGCCGCGGGGCGGAAGCACGAGTACCAACTCGCGGAGATGGAGTTGAAGAAGCTCGAGGGCACCAAACTCGGCAAGGAGGACGTGCAGCGGTGGCTGAGCCTGGCCAAGGTCGCCACCCCGGTGCTGCTCCCGATGGTCTACAAGCTCGTCTCCAACGCGCAGGGTTCCACCGACAGGTCCGCCGCCGGCGCCGTGGACCTCAGGGCGGCGGGTATCGACGCCACCGGACCGGGAGCCGCTCTCGGTGCCCGCATCGTCCGCCTGGAACAGACCCTCGACCAGCTCGAGGTGGACCGCCGCGGCGATCGGCAGGTCGAGGACTTCCTCGCCTCCACCCGGTCCCGCCTCAAGGATCTGAGGACGGCCGTCGAGACCGCCGAGACCACCCCGACCGCCCAGCGACGCGAGGTGCACTCCGCCATCTCCGGCGAACTCGACCGGGTCAACAAGGACGTCCTCGCCCGCCTCGGCGTCACACCGTGAGCGGGGTCCGGACGCGGTGGACCTCAGGCGTGCTCGCCGCCGCCGTGATCGCCGGTGGCGCGGCGGTTCCCGCCACCGTCCTGGTCCCGGTCGCCGCGGCGCACTCGGTCCTCGTCTCCGTGGAGCCCGAGGACGGGGCGACGCTCGACGCCTCTCCGGATCAGGTGGCCCTGACGTTCAACGAGGAGATCAACCAGATGTTCGCCTCGGTCGCCGTCACCACCGGCGACGACCGGACCAATCTGGTCGTGGGAGAGCCCTCCGTGGAGGGCGAGACCGTCACCGCGGAGGTCGATGACCTGCCGGACGGCGCGTACACCGTCGGCTACCGGGTGACCTCCGCGGACGGGCACGTGGTGACCGGCTCGTCCGTGTTCACCGTGCAATCCGCGGCGGGTGCCGCCGGCGACCCGGCGGGCGAGGTCGACGAACACGCCGACCCCGCCGGGAACCAGATCGCCGACGAGACCTCGGGTGAGGCCACGACCGGCGTCAACCCGGCACTGTGGGTCGTCGCCGGACTGGCGGTCCTCCTGATCGGCGGGGCCGTCCTGCTGCTGCGCCGCGGACGGTGACGGGCGGACCAGCTGCACTGACGCCTAGCGCCCGGGCAGGAAACGCATCGCGTTGGTCGCCGGGGCGAGGACGGCGTGCCACTGCTTGCGGGGGAGGAACGACGGCCCACCGAGGTGCATGACGCGCTGGGTCGCGATGGTCTGGGCCTCGGTGTACTTGAGCAGGCCCTCGTCGCCGTGTCGACGACCGACCCCGGAGGCGCCCATGCCCCCCATCGGGCCCGCGACCGAGCCCCATCCGGCCACGTAGCCCTCTCCGACGTTGACGGTGCCCGTGCGCAGACGGGCGGCGATCGCCTCGCCCTCCGCGTCGGACGCGGCGAAGACCGAGGAGTTGAGCCCGTACTCGGTGTCGTTGGCCTTGGCCACCGCCTCGTCCACCGAGTCGACCGGGTAGATCGACACGACCGGCCCGAACGTCTCCTCACCGAAGCAGGTGGCGTCCTCGGGCACGTCGGCCAGGAGAGTCGGTTCGTAGAAGAGCGGACCCAGGTCCGGACGGGGGCGGCCACCGGCCAGGACGCGGGCACCCTTGGCCACGGCGTCGTCGACGTGGGCGGTCACGGTCTCCAGCTGGTCGCGGGAGATCAGGCTGCCCATCTCCGCCTCGAAGTCGTACCCGGGGCCCACGCTCATGGACTGGACCCGCGCGGTGAGCTTCTCGACGAGCTGGGGCGCGACCGACCTCTCCACGTACACCCTTTCCACGGAGATGCAGAGCTGGCCGGAGTTGGAGAAGAAGGCTCGGGTGGCCACCTCGGCGACCTCGTCGAGGTCGGCGCCCTCCGCGACGATCATGGCGTTCTTGCCACCGAGTTCCGCGGAGAAGCCGATCAGACGCTCGCCGCACTGGCGACCGAGCGTCCGGCCCGTGGCCGTGGAGCCGGTGAACATGAGGTAGTCCACGTTCTCCACGATCGCCCCGCCCACGGTGCGGCCCGACCCGGGGACCACCTGGAACAGGTCGCGCGGCAGGCCTGCGCGGTACAACATGTCCGCCGCGGCGAGGGCACAGAACGGGGTGATGGAGGCGGGCTTGATCACCACGGCGTTACCCGCGGCCAGTGCCGCCAGCGCGTCCGTGGCGGCGAGGTTGAGCGGGTAGTTCCACGGCGCGATCACGCCCACGACGCCCTTGGGGTGGCGCCGGATCACGGCCTTGGTCAGGCCCGGGAGCATGCCCTGGACCCGCTTGGGGGCGAGCAACGCCGGGGCCGTCCGGGCGTAGTGACGTGCGGTGATGAGGCAGTCCAGCACCTCCTCCTGGGCCGAGGCCCGGCTCTTGCCGGTCTCCGCCTGGACGATGTCCATGAGCTGGTCGCGGTTGCTCATGACCAGGGAGGCGAACCGCTTGAGAACGGCGACGCGATCCGCGGGCTCGCGCTCCGCCCACGCCACCTGGGCCGCCCGGGCC
>NZ_JADDKI010000454.1:0-1199 GCF_015356725.1 Dietzia sp. SYD-A1 | reverse complement strand
CACCCGGGGCGGACCCGGACCGCGCGCCCGGAGCAGAACCGGACCGCGAGCCGGGACCCGCGTCGCGCTTCTGCGTGAGGGTCGGAAGGCCCATCTGGTCAGTCACCTCCCGGTTCTCTCACCGCCTGTGCCGGGGATCCGGTGGGCGTGTGTCCCAGGTTAGTGAAGTGGCGCAGCGACGTCGGGCAGACTGGACGAGGAGTACGCGGTTCCGCCCGATCCGGGGCGGATCCGGTCCGGTGAGGCGTCCGGCGGAGTGGAGGACCAGTGGCCACGAGTGAGGGTGACGGGAACGGCTGGGTCGTGTCCGCGGCCGGTGACCGACGGTGGGGGCGCTTCGGCGCCGCGGGCCTGCTCCTGCGCGCAGCCGATCCGACCGATCCGGACACCCCGCTCGTGCTGCTGCAACACCGCGCGGTGTGGACGGCCTCCGGCGACACCTGGGCGTTGCCCGGCGGAGCGCGTGACTCCTCGGAGGACGCGTCGCAGGCGGCCCTGCGGGAGACGCAGGAGGAGGCCGAGATCAGGCCCGCCGACGTGGTGGTCCGAGCCGTGCGGGTGACGTCGCGGATGCCCGGTACGGTGTGGCACCGGCCCGGACTGGACATGCGCCACGTGTCCGAGATGATGCGTCGCCTGCGGCCCGACCAGAAGCACTCGGACGACCCGGCGGTCCGCGCCCGGACGATCCCGCCACTGGTGCAGGAGTCGACTGACGCGGTGGAGTGGACCTACACGACCGTGGTCGCCGACGCCCCGCGCGCGCTGGAGACGGTGCCGAACAACGAGAGTCTGGAACTGCGGTGGGTGCCCGAGACCCGTGTCGCCGAGCTGCCGCTGATGCCCGCGTTCGCCCAGGCCTGGGCGAACGGGCTCCGCTCCCGGCCGGTGGAACTCGTGGTGGACGTGGCCAACGTCCTGGGCTCCAGGCCGGACGGGTGGTGGAGGGACCGGGCCGGCGCCACCGCGCGTCTGCTCGCAGAACTGAGTACGACCATGCCGCGGACGGTCGAGCTGCCCGACGGGTTCGGGTGGGTGGCCCGCGCACACGCCGTGATCGAGGGGGCCGCCAGACGGGCCGAGCACTCCGGTCCGTTCGTCGTCCACCGGGCGTCCGGCTCAGGCGACGACGCGATCGTCGACCTGGCCACTGATCTCGCCACGGATCCCGCCCCAGGCCGTCATGCAGATCTCGATAC
>NZ_JADDKI010000453.1:0-2368 GCF_015356725.1 Dietzia sp. SYD-A1 | reverse complement strand
ATGCCCCATGATTTCACAAACCCAACCGTAAAACTACTTCACACGCGCGACACTAGATTGAAACCAGTGCGGTACCCCCAGTCGGACTCGAACCGACACTGAAACGGTTTTAAGCCGTCTGCCTCTGCCAATTGGGCTATGGGGGCTTGTAGGCCCCGCCGGAGCGAGACCGGGTGGCGCGTGGGGCGCCGGGTCGGGCTAGCCGGCCAGGCGGGACAGCACCGACATCGCGATGCCGTCCAGGATGTCCTTCTCACTCACCGTGAGTTCGGACAACCCCGCGCGCTCTGCCATCACATCACACAGCTCCTGGACCACGATCGCTCCCCCGCCGATCACGTCTGCGCGACCCGGGTGCATCGGCCCCAGACTGCGGCGCTCCGTCACCGACGAGGCCACCAGCCGATCGCACACCTCACGCATCCGGTCCAGCGGGATGACGCTGCCGTGGATCCGCTCGGGGTCGTACTCCCCCAGGTTCTGCGCCAGCGCGCTCAGCGTGGTGAAGGTGCCGGCCACGCCCACCCAGCGGGCGGCGCGGCCCACCGGCACGTCGCCGGCCTCCGCCAATGCGTCGGCGATCACCGCGCGAGCCTCGGCGATTTCGTCGGCCGTGGGCGGGTCCGAGTGCAGCA
Organism: Dietzia sp. SYD-A1; assembly: GCF_015356725.1. Classification (NCBI taxonomy): domain Bacteria; kingdom Bacillati; phylum Actinomycetota; class Actinomycetes; order Mycobacteriales; family Dietziaceae; genus Dietzia; species Dietzia sp. SYD-A1. The sequence goes on along the minus strand of NZ_JADDKI010000453.1, from coordinate 1,733 downwards.
CCCGCTCGGTGATCCGCACACAGCCGATATCCAGGCTGCGCGAGCCCAGCAGGCGCACCTCGCCGCGGACGAGTTCGCCCACCACGATCTCCGTGGACCCGCCGCCGAGGTCGGTCACCACGAACGGGCCATCCTCCGGCCGCAGATCCGAGACACCGCCGGCAAAGGTCAGCTCGGCCTCGGTCTGCCCGGAGATCACCTCGGCGACAGCACCCGGGAAGTGCGCGCCCAGCACCTCGGCGGTCATGCCGAAGAAGTCGTCCTTGTTGGCCGCGTCGCGGGTCGCGGAGGTCGCCACCATCCGCACCGATTGCACACCGAGCTCGGCCATGGTGGCCGCGTAGTCGGTAAGGGCGGTGCGGCATCGCGAGATCGCTTCGGTCGAGAGCCTGCCGGTGGAGTCGACGCCCTCGCCCAGCCGAATAATCCGCATCTCGCGGTGGACGTCGGCGAGCCCGGGCTGGCCGGGGACGCCCTCGGCGACGAGCAGGCGGATGGAGTTGGTGCCGCAGTCCACAGCTCCGACTCGCACCCCGCCGAAATCGGCGGAGCCAGCAGCCGAGGTCACTCCTGCTCCTGCGCGTAGTAGTCGGGCACGCCCAGCTCCTCGGGCGTGGGCCAGTCCTCGGGCAGCGCCGTGCCGCGCAGCCCGGCCTCGCAGGCCAGCGCCACGGACTCGTCGCCCAGCCACACCACGCCCGGCCCCTCGGCCAGCGCGTACGCCATCAGCACGTGGAGGCACTTGACCCGCTCGGGCATCCCGCCACCGGAGAAGTCGGTACCGAGGTCCTCGATCTCGTTGCGCTGCTCGAGATACCGCTCATGCGCCTGGGTGTAATTGAGGGCCATCTCGGGGTCGGAGGTCAACCTCGTCGTCATCCCCCTCATGATCCCCGCGGATTCCTGCCGACTCGCCTCGGCGGTGAGCCGCGGATCGGTGAGGTAGTACAGCGTCGGGAACGGGGTGCCGTCCTCCAGCCGCGGCGCGGTCTTGACCACACCGGGCCTGCCGTCGGGGCTGCGGTAGGACACCTCCAGCACCCCGCGCGGCCGCCGACCCAGCTGGGCCTCGATCGCGTCGAGATCGTCACTGGACACGCTGTATTCGGCGCTCACGCTGGGGGGTCCTCCTGTGGTTGCTGGGGCGCATCGGCGCCATCGGGTGCCTCGCCGCCCGGGGAATCGACGCCGAGATGCCCGCGCCGGGGATCGACCGGAACGGCCGGGGTGTCGGGCCCGCCGGGGATGCTGGTGCCCTCGAGGACCGACGTACCCCCCGGCAGGCTCGAGTTCTCCGGGTAGACGGGATCGGCGGGCGCGGAGATGGAGTCCCACACCCGCGTCTGCCACGGCAGCGCCGCCAACTCGGCCGCCCGTTGCTCGGCCGCCGCCTGCTCCACCGGATCCACCGGGCTCACCCGGTACGGGGTCTCCCCCGGCTTGACGGCGCCGAAGCGGATGCGAGCCTGCTGCTCGATGTACGCCGGATCGGCGAGCAGCTGCTCCTCGGCCTCGAGCTCGGCGATCGTCGCCTCCAGCGCCGCCCGCTCCTGCGCCACCGCCTTCTCGTCCGATAGGAACTGATAATGATTGCGCAGGGGGAACGACACCGTCACCAGCAGAATGATAGCGACGACGGCGAGGAGACCGATCCGCCGAGGCGTGTAGTTCCGCGGGCCCAGCACCGTGTCCGAGAGATCGGTCCGCGTGGTGAGCCGGTGGGCCTCCGGATG
>NZ_JADDKI010000452.1:0-1567 GCF_015356725.1 Dietzia sp. SYD-A1 | reverse complement strand
AGTTGGCGGCGTGCGTCCTGGCGATCGACGCCCCGGACGAGCGCGTGGTGTGCTCGGGCGAGGACGACCCCCGCTACGCCGCCTCGGTGATCAAGGTGGCCTTCGCGGTGGCGGCGCTCGAGGCCTGGGACGCCGACCCCACCGCCCAGACCCCCTACGGCACCCTCGGGGACCTGCTGGAGGCGGCCATCCCGGTCTCGGACAACGACGCCGCCAACCTGCTCTACGACCTCTCCGTCGACGGCCCCTCGGCGCCCGACACCGACGACCCGAACGAAGCGATCAACGAGGTGGCCGACCGGGTGGGCCTGGCGGACGAGTTCCACACCGGTGGGGCCTTCCGAGGGGAGTGGACCGGCGACTGGAGCCGGGTCAGCGCGCGCGGCAGCGTGGGGTACCTGACCGAGTTGGTGCGGGCCGCCGACGGGCGCGCGTCCGCAGGTGAGGCCCTGACCTCGCCCGCGGTCGCGCGGACCGTGCTCGGACTGCTGAGCGACCAGGAAAGACTGTGGAAGCTGCCCGCCCACCTGCCCGAGGGGTCCACTGCCAACAAGACCGGCGAGACCGACACCGAGTCCCACGACATCGCCGTGGTCAACACCACCTCCGGCCGGTACGCGATCGCCGTGATCGCCACCGCGACCGGCCCCGACGACACGCCGGACGAGGTGATCGCCGATCTGGGGCGGGACGTGGCCCGGGCACTCGGCGGTGCGGTGCGATTCTGAGCGGGCACCGCTGCCTAGACTCGTCGCATGACCTCCCGCGCGCACTCCGCACTGACACCCCGTGGCCGCGCAGCCGTGGCCGTCGCACGCCTGGCCACCTGGGCCTCCCGGGTGTCCGGCCGAGGGTCGGGCGGGATGATCGGCGGTCTGGTGGCGCTCAAGCTGGATCCCGGACTGATGTCCCAGCTCGCCGCGGGGCGGCGGTCCGTGCTGGTCACCGGGACCAACGGCAAGTCGACGACGACGAGGATGGTCGCCTCCGCGCTGTCGACGGTCGCCCCGGTGGCGTCCAACGCCAACGGCGACAACATGGACGCCGGGATCGTCTCCGCGCTCGGCGCCGACCGCGAGGCCCCGCTGGCCGCGATCGAGGTCGACGAACTGCACACGCCGGCCGTCGCGGAGAACACCCGGCCCGAGGCGATCGTCCTGCTCAACCTGAGCCGTGACCAGCTGGACCGGGTGGGCGAGATCAACTCGATCGAGCGGCGGTTGCGGGCCGGGGTGGCGGCGCAGCCACAGGCCACGGTGGTGGCGAACTGCGACGACGTGATGATCACCTCCGTCGCCTTCGACAACCCGTCGGTGGTGTGGGTGGCGGCCGGCAACGCGTGGGCGGGTGACTCGGTGAGCTGCCCGCGCACCGGCGAGCCGATCACGCGCACCGTGGACGAGACGGGCGCCGTCCGCTGGCAGGCCAGGGGCACACTGCCCGACGGGCGACAGTTCGCGCGGCCAGAACCCGACTGGTGGGTCACCGAGGACGCGATCCACGGGCCCGATGGCTTCACCGCGCCGATGCGGCTGGCCATCCCCGGCCGCGCCAACCGCGGCAACGC
>NZ_JADDKI010000045.1:0-4772 GCF_015356725.1 Dietzia sp. SYD-A1 | reverse complement strand
GCCGACGACCGTGGTGGCCCGTGAGGGTCTGGCCGGCGCGGACCCGGCTGAGGTGGATCCGGCGGTGGTGGATCGGTCGGGGCCCGACCTCCCCCGCAGGATCTCGATGATCCAGGGCACCGCCGCGACGATCGCGAGAACCGCCCACCAGCCTATGGACACCCGCCACCCGGCGAGCTCGTCGACGGGCACGGCGACCAGGGCGGGCACCACCGTTCCCAGTTGGAGGCCGGTGATGTACGCCATGCTCACGGCCGCCACGTGCCGGGGAAAGTACTTCTTGACCAGCGGCGGAGCCACCACGTTGCCGATACCCATCCCGGCGAGCGCGACGAGGGATCCCGCTCCCATCACCCATGGGTCGTGGGCGAAGGCCCGGAGGATCTGGCCGGCCGCGGCCGCCGTCATCGCCAGGACGGTCAGCACCTCCAGACCCGTCCGACGGAGCACGACGGGGGTGAGGACGCCCCAGAGGGCGAACATGGCCGTGGGCACCATCCCGAGCAGTCCCATGCCCCCGGCACCGAGACCGATCTCGGCGTCGATGACCCCCAACAGCGGGCTCAGGGACGTGACGGCGGTACGGAGATTGAGCGAGACCAGGACGACGCCGAGCAGGGCCACCACGGGAAAGGCGAGCGTGCCGGTGGGGGTGGCTGCTCGCGGGGAGCGACGGTTCATGCGTCCGGGTCGCCGATGTACTCCTCGACGGTCCGGGCCATGGCCTGCAGTCCGTCCATCGCGGCGGGGCGGGATCCCGGGTGTAGCGCGTGCACCGCCAGCCTGAAGACCGCCGCCCGAAGCACCATCTGCGGCCAGTCGTCGAGGTGGCGCCATCGCGGGAGCACCCCGGCGTCGACGGTCCCCCAGGAGAGGTGGTCGATCGCGACGACCGCCGCCGACCACGAGGCCGGGCGGGCGTACGGCACGACGTCCGTCAGGGCGGGCTCCTCCGACGAGTCGAACAGCAGTCCCCGTGCGAGGTCACCGTGCACCACCCCGGAGTCGGACGCCGGGTCGACCGGCCGGCGGAGTCGGATCAGCCCGGTCGCGCCGAGCAGCGCGGCCGCACGGTGGGTGGCGAAGGGAGTTCCCCTGTCCTCCATGCCGGGGCCGAGATCGCGCTCCGGGTCGCCGTCCCACGCCGCCGCCTCGGCGATGGCGAACAGGTCGGACTCCGTCCACGGCCGGGTGGCCGGACGAGGAGACGGCCGTGGCCGATCGACTCCGCTGAGCGCCGCGTTGATCCGCGCCGACCAGGCGATGGACTCGTCTGCTCTGGCCTCGGGGCGTCCCGTGACCGCCCGGTCGGCCCGCCAGCCGCTCACCACGTGCCTGCCGTCCGTCGACCGCACCGGCTGAGCCACGCGCAGCCCGGTGACGTCGAGTTCCTCCCGCACGCGCGCCGACCAGTTGGCCAGGGCCGTGTCGGCGACCGGCCGCAAGACCACAGGGAGTCCCGACGCGGTGACGAGCCACCCCGTCCCGGACCCGGCCACCACGGGGACGGCAGGGCCGGCCACCACGCCGAAGGCGCCGCGGACGTGGTCGGGGACGGTCACGTCGTTCACGTCGTTCACCGTACTCACCCCCGGTTCAGTACCCGGGCAGGGACGGGTCGACATCGCGGGTCCAGGCCTCGATCCCGCCCTCCAGCGACCGCACGCCCGCGAAACCCGCCCCGGTCAACGTCGCCGCCGCGCGGGCGGAGCGCACACCCGACTTGCAGTACACGACGAGCGGCCCCCGGGCCGCGGCCCGCCCGAGGGCCCCGGTCGGGTCCGAGGCCACCTCGGCGACCGTGTCCAGCGGTACCCACACCGAGGGATCGATCGCCGCGATCGATCGCTCCCCCGCACCACGGACGTCGACCAGGACGGGTGCGACAGCCCCGGATGACCCCGCCCCCGCCAGTTCGGCGGCCAGGGCGGTCGCCGACACGGTGGGCACGTCCTGCGCGTCCGGCGACCTGACCTCACAGCTCTCGACTCCCCCGTCCGGCAGACACGTCACCGGGGTGCGGGACGGGTCCGGTCGGATCGTCACGGTCCGGTGTGTGGTCTCGAGCAGGTCCATCAACACGAGTCGGCCGAGCAGCGGCCTGCCGGACCCTGTGATCAGCTTGACCGCCTCCATCGCCATCATCGATCCCACCGTGCCGCACAGCGCACCCACAACCCCGGCCTCGGCGCAGCTCGGGACCGAGCCGGGTGGCGGCGGGGCCGGGTAGAGGTCCCGGAGGGTGACGGGGTCCGCGGGCGTGGGCGGACGGGACCAGAAGACGGCGAGTTGGGCCCGGAAGCGGTCGATCGTCCCCCAGACGACCGGGATCCCGGCGATCTCGCAGGCATCCGAGACGAGGTAGCGCGTCGAGAAGTTGTCGCTGCCGTCGACCACCAGATGGTGGCCCTCGAGCAGAGCATCGATGTTCAGCGCGTCGAGTCGGGCGTGGACGGCCTCCACCCTCACTCCGGGCGCCAGCTCGGCCAGTCTCTCCCGGGCGGACTCGACCTTGGGTCGGCCGATCGCCGGCACGGAGTGGATCACCTGACGGTGCAGGTTGCCCTGGTCGACCTCGTCGTCGTCGATCACGGTGATGCGCCCGACGCCCGCCGCGGCGAGGTACATCAGGACCGGCGCGCCGAGGCCTCCCGCCCCCACCACGAACACCGACGCGGCACGCAGACGACGCTGCCCCTCGTCACCGACGGCCTCCAACAGAAGATGCCGGGAATAGCGGGCGCGCTCCTCCGCCGTCAGAGAGGGCACCGGGGACACGAGGGGCGGGAGCGCTCCGGTGCCGTCACCGGCCACGGGGGTCACCGGTTCACCGGCGGGCCGTCGGGGTACGGCCACGCGTTGTAGAGGCAGGTGTCGTCGTTGTCCGGGACCACGCCCTCGTTGTCGAGGACGAAGATCTCGTGGTTGGCGACCCCGAGGGTCTGTTGCATCATGATCGGCGCGAGCGCCCCGTCCGCGGGGCACGGTTCGTGGTCCGGGTAGCCGATGGCGTGGCCGACCTCGTGGTTGACGAGGTACTGCCGGTAGGAACCGATGTCGCCCTGGAAGGACCGCGCGCCGCGGATCCACCGGGCGAGATTGAGGTAGACCCTGTCGGTGGACGGGTTGTAGCAGCTGGTCTCGAGCTCGATCTCGTAACCGCAGTTCTCACGGACGGTGCGGGGACTGGCCAGGCTCACCCGGAACGCGGGCTCGTCACCGGACGTGCGCTGGAACGCCACCGCCCCGTCCGCCGTCCAGCTCTTGGGGTTGGCCAACGTCGCGTCCACCATCCGGGCCACCGAGTCGTCGCCTCCGAAATCCGTCGTGTCGATGCCCTCCTCGACCTCGACGGTGTAGGTGAACTGCTCGGCCTCGGGACGCCCCACGCGGTCCGTGCCCCCGGGCACCACCCGGAACACGCCCTCGCCGGCCTCCTCGAACGGCCCCCCGTCCGGCAGCTCCCCGCTCGGGGGCACCTGTCCCCGCGGCGGCTCCCCCATCAGCGCGGGAGTCTCCGCCGTCTCTCCCACGCCGTCGCCGTCGTCCGGACCGGCACCCGTCACGGAGTCGGCGATCACGAGCGCGGTGAGCACCACCAGAACCGGGATCGCGTACGCGCGCCACCCCCACGTGGTGAAGAACCGGCCGACAGGGCTCTGTTTGCGCAGATGGTCTCTGGCGCCGGGGACCGAACGGCGACGCCCGGGGGTTCTCTCCGCCTCGGGATCCCAGGGAGCGCGCAGCGGCTCACCGTGCGGAGGGTAGTACGGAGTACTGTGCCCGCGCTGGCCCGGAACGCCACCCCGAGCGGTGGGCTCGGCGTCGACATCGTTCGACATCCGGCGACGGCCGTCGCTCATCCGCGCCTCCACGTCCGCTCCGGTCAGGCCCGCGTCAGGCCCGAGTGATGGTCTCCACGATTCCACATCCCGAGGTGGTCGCCTTCTCCGGCACTCCGCGGGTACGGGTATTGTGCGTCAGGCCCGGTCGACCGTCGACCCGACGTCCGGGAGGACAGGAGCCAGACGATGACAAGCCCGGGCGGACCGTTTCCGACGGCTCCGGGGCGCGCCAGGGCCACCCGGCTGCCCCGCGGCGCCCGACGCCGGCAGCTCCTCGACGCCGCGGGGGCCGTCTTCGTCGACCAGGGCTTCCACTCCTCGGGGATGGACGACATCGCCGTCCTCGCCGGCGTCTCCAAGCCTGTGCTCTACCAGCACTTCGACTCCAAGCGGGACCTGTACATCGAGGTCCTGCGTCACCACGTGGACGAGCTGCTCGGCCGCATCCGGGCGGCGCTCGACTCGACCTCCGACAACCGGCGCCGTGTCGAGGCCGCCGTGGACACGTTCTTCGCGTACGCCGATTCCGATACCAAGGGTTTCCGCCTGGTGTTCGCCTCCGAGTCCGGCGACGAGGACGTCCGGCGCGAACTCGACCGCGCCACCGACGGCTGCATCGACGCCGTACACGACCTGGTTCGGGGCGATTCCGGGCTCGACGCGCACCGGTCGCGACTGCTCGCGGTGGGCCTGGTGGGGGCGAGTCGGGTGAGTGCCGGGCACTGGCTCGACGCGGGCCGACCGATCTCCCGCGCCGACGCCGTCTCCACGACGGTCACCCTGTGCTGGGGTGGACTGTCGAAGATCCCCCGCCAGGGCGGGGATCGTTCCGCCAACGACGCCCACCCGCAGGATTCCCGCGCCCACGACTCCTAGGAGCATGGGTCAGTAATGGCTCGAAGCGCGCCGAGAGTACGGCGGAGTGCG
>NZ_JADDKI010000451.1:0-2361 GCF_015356725.1 Dietzia sp. SYD-A1 | reverse complement strand
GCCCGTAGGCACACCCGGATGCCACCACGGCCGCGACGAGGGACAGGGCCACAGCGCAGCCGCGGAGGGGGCGAATAGTCATCGTGTCCCATTCTGCCGAAACCCGGCGACCCCCCGCCTCCGGGTATCCCCTGATCTCAGCCGCGCTGAGCTGATGTCGGCAGCGCTGCCCCGAACTCAGCCGCGTTGCGCGTATCCCCCGGCCAGAGCGGTGAACTCGTCGAGGAGCGCCTCCCGGCTGATCCGGGGCCGATCCAACACCCAGCGCACGGCCACGTTCTCCACCGCCATCACGATCACCCACGCGCGCACGGCGGGATCGCCGACCGGGACCCCCGCCGCGGAGAGGTAGACGGAGAGCAGTTCGCGCACCCGGAGCTCGAGCGCGTGCTGCGCGGCCCGGTGACGCACGGCGGGCAGCTCCTCCCACACGATCCGCAGCAGCCCGGCGTCCGCCTCCAGGGCGGTCAGCAGGGCGTCGGCGATCGAGCGCACCGAGCCGGGGTCCCGGACGTCGACGGGGCCGGCGCCGGCGAGGGAGGCGGCCACCCGATCGGAGATCTCGGCCGACCACCGGTTCATGACCTCGGTGACCAGGGCCGACTTGTCCGGGAAGTACTGGTACAGCGAGCCCGGGCTGACGTGAGCCTGGTCGGCCACGCGGTTGGTGGTGAACGACTCGTAGCCGTCACGCACGAGCACGATGCGAGCGGCGTCCACGATCCGCTCGACCATGGCCCGGGACCGTGCCTGCTGAGGGACCTTTCGCATGAACGCGAATTGTATGCGAGTAAAAACTCGCGTCATAGTTGCCCCATGACCACAGCGCCTGAGCGTGACGCCGTCACCACCCCGTATCCGACCCGACACCGCGAGGCCGAGGACCGCTCCCGCCGCATCGGCCGCGCCCTGAAGCACATCGCCCGCGTGGACCGGGTCGACGAGCACCTCATGGACCGACTGGGCCGCGGGTACCTGGAGAAGGACGAACCCGGCGCCCGGCTGGCCCGCGCCATGCGGCTGCGGTCCGGCGAGCCCGGGGCCGTGACCCGGCGACAACTCGACCAGGCCCTGACGAGCGGGACCGCGGGCCTGCCGGACGACGCCCCCGAGGCACTACGCGACTACCTCGCCCTGCTCGAGGACACCCCGGACTGGGTGGACTGGGATCAGATCGCCCGCGGACAGCGGGTGTACCTGCGCCTGGGCCAGAACGCCGCGGACATCCTGCTCCAGCTCTCCCTCATCGGGGGTTACCGCTTCGGCGGCCCCACCGACCTCCTCGTGGCCACCGGCGGACTGACCGGCAGCACCACGCTGCGGCGCCTGGCCGAGACCAGCCACTGGACCATGTCGCTGTCGATCCCCGACGGGTTGCGGCCGGGCGGCGAGTCGTGGCGCCTGACCGGGCACGTGCGGGCCATGCACGCGGTGGTCAACGAGGCCATGGAACCGCGCTGGGACACCGGACACTGGGGCCTGCCCATCAGCCAGAGCGACCTAGCCGCCACCCTGGGCCTCTTCGACGCCGTGGTCCTGTTGGGCGTACGCACCCTGGGCGTGCCGATCTCCCGCGAGGACTCCGACGCCGTGATGCACGTGTGGCGCTACGTGGGATGGCTGTTGGGGGTCGACGACGACTTCCTGGTCGACCACGAACGCGACCGGCACCGGATCAACTATCACATCCTGCTGGCGCAGGCCGGACTGAGCGAGGCCGGCCCGCAGCTGACCCAGGCCCTGGTCGCGGCCCAGCGCGAGCGCTCCCGCAGCGGGCCGTTGCCCGGCGTGCAGGCGTGGGTGGCGCACGAGCGACTCCTGAGCATGCTCACGGTGCTGCTCGGCCGCGAGTCCATGCGCGAGTTCGGGCTGCCGGTCCGCCCGCCGTGGGCGCACGCCTACCTGGTGGCGCTGAACGGGCTGCGGTACCGCACCCCGTGGGGCCGCGCCCGGCTCGACTCGTGGGGCGAGAAGGTCCGGGACCGCGAACGCAAGCAGACCTTCGGGGACGCCGCCGCCGACATCGGTCGCCCGCTGTCGTCATGAGGGATCCTCGCCTCATGAGGCCTGCTCGCCTTATCCCGACGAATTAGGTCCTTCCGGCTAATTACTCACAATTAGGCATTTTCGCCTCATGTCGGCCGAATGTGGCAGGATCGCCTCATGTACGTGGTGACGATCGACCAGCGCGGCAGCCGCGACGCGGACGACCTCGTGCCGGGACTGCTCGAGGCACTGGCGGACATCCCCTGCGCGGCCGTCTTCGAGCGCACCGCCGGCGACGAGGTCCAGGGCCTGCTCACGGACCCCGCCGCGGTGCGCCGCGCCGTACTCGTCGCGCTGCGCGGGGGCCAGTGGCAC
>NZ_JADDKI010000450.1:0-1477 GCF_015356725.1 Dietzia sp. SYD-A1 | reverse complement strand
GTCATAGCTGCCCGCCGTGGTGCCGAGGCCCTGGGCCACCTGAGCCGCGACCGCGCAGCCGAGCTCCGCGGATTCCCGCAGATCGCGCCCCAGGTGGCGGCCCACCAGGAAGCCGGCCGAGAACGAGTCCCCGCAGCCGGTGGTGTCGACGACGTCGATCGGGAAGGCGGGGACCGCGACGGTCTCGTCCGGCGTGACGACGAGTGCGCCGTCGGCGCCCGCCGTGAGGGCCACGCACGCCACCCCTCGCTCGATCAGCACGCGCGCCCCCTCCGCCAGCGACTCGGCGCCGGTGAAGCCGCGAACCTGGTCATCGTTGGGCAACAGGTAGTCCACGTGCGGCAGGGCGTCGGCGATCCACTCGAGCATGCCCGGGTCGCCGTCGGCGAGCACGTCGACCGACGTGGTGATCCCCTTCCCGCGGGCACGGGAGAGCAGCTCGCCCGCCGCCGGGCCGCCCAGGAACTCTGGCCCGCCCAGATGTAGATGCGTCAGTCCCTCGAGCGCGGCGTCGTCGATGTCGTCTAGGGTGAACACGCCGTTCGCACCGATGCAGTGCCACGCGGGTCGGTCCCCGTTGGGCCGCACGGGGATCACCGACGCCGACGTCTGCGCATCCGCCTTGGTCACGAGGCCACCGGTGTCCACGCCCTCGTCGCTCAGCAGGGCCGTCAGGGTGCGTCCGATGGCGTCGGCACCGACCGCGCCGATGCTGCGGACCCCGGCCCCCAGGCGGCTGAGCACCACTGCCGTGCCCCCGGCGGTTCCGGCCGGGGAGAAGGCGATGGTGTCCACCAGGGCGCCTGCGGAGCCCTCCGGGATGGAGTCGATCCCGATCGCGTGGACGTCGAGGACGTGCACCCCGACCGTCGCGATAATCATGGAGGAGATGTCGGTCATTGCGGGAGCTCCTTGGTGGTTCCGTACTCGAGGGTGATCGCCTGGACGACCGCGTCGTGTTGCTGCGCCTCGGTGAGGGGCCGCGGCGTGCCCATCCCACTCGCGCGCACGTGCAGGGCCGCCAGCCACTCGAGCAGCAGCGCGTTGTCGAGGGCCTTGTCGAGGGAGGATCCCACCGCCACCGAACCGTGGTTGGCCATGAGGACCGCCTGCCGGTCCTGCAAGCCGTCCACGACGAGGTCGGCGAGCTCAGGGGTGCCGAACGTGGCGTAGGGAGCCACCCGGATCTCCCCGCCCAGCAGCAGCTGCTGGTAGTGGAGCACGGGCAGCGCGTCCATCCCGGCCACGCAGGCGACGGCCGTCGAGAAGGGGGCGTGCGTGTGGACGACCGCCGCTGCCTGCGATCGGGCGTAGATGCCCAGGTGGAGGCCGAGCTCGGACGTCGGCGCGAGTCGGCCGTCGACATGCTCCCCGGTCGCGTCCACCACGGTGACGTCGTCGGCGCTACAGTCGGCCAGCACCACCCCGGTGCCCGTCACGGCGACCAGTCCGTCGCCGACCCGGGCCGAGACGTTGC
>NZ_JADDKI010000449.1:0-2292 GCF_015356725.1 Dietzia sp. SYD-A1 | reverse complement strand
TCCCTCCCGTGTCGCCCGTCCGGTCGCGCAGGAGGACGCCGGGCACTCGGTGGTTCTGCCCGACGGGTCGCGCGTCGCGGTCCCGGTCCCGCGGGAGACCGCGGACATCGGGCCCGGTGACCTGCCGTCCCCGTGGACCCCGGGCACGATCCCGGGCGGACGACCGGTCGCCGCCGCGCTGGGATCGGTGGCGAGCGTCCGCCGGGGAGTCGTGGGGCGCGGCGTCAACATCGCGGTGTGGACCTGGGACGACGCCGCGTTCGCGTGGCTCGCCGGCGAACTCACCGATGAGCGGTTCCGTGAACTCGTCCCGGGGCTGGAGGGCATGGACCTCCACCGCTACCTGCTGCCCAACCTCCGGGCGGTCAACGTCGTCGCGCGGCCCCCGCGGGGCGAGGTGTTGCGACCCGGCCTCGGGTCCGACCTCGCCGCCGCGAGCCTGGAGATCCCGGGTGAGCTCCTCGAGGTCGGCCCCTGACCGAGACCGCGGCTGACCGGGACCGGTCAGGTCGCCGCGCGGAGCTCGACCTTCCGGATCTTGCCGGTCGCCGTGCGCGGGATGGTGTCGACCACCACCACGTCTCGCGGCCGGTGTGAGGAGGACAGACGCTCGGCCCCGAACTCCATGACCGAGGCCTTGAGCTCGTCCCCGTCCGGCGCACCCTCGGCGGGGACCACCACGACCACCACGAGCTCGCCCCACCTGGGGTCGGGGCGGCCGACGCACGCGACCTCGGCGATGTGCGGGTGGTCCATGAGGACACGCTCGACGTGCAGTGACGAGACGTTCTCGCCGCCGGATTTGACGATGTCCTTGACGCGGTCGGCGAACCACACCACCCCCTCGGTGTCGATGCGCCCCAGGTCCCCCGAGTGCAGGCGGCCGCCCACGAACGCCTCGGAGTTGGCCTCGGGGTTGTTCCAGTAGCCCTCCATCACCGTGGGGCCGCGGTAGACGATCTCACCGTCCTCCCCGGTGGGCACGAGTGCGGAACCGCCCGGTTCACTGATCCTGTTCTCCGCGATCGGGGTGGGGTACCCCCAGGAGTCGGATTTGTCCGGGTTGAGCTCCGGCCACTGCATGACGGTGGCCGGAGTGCACTCGCTCATCCCCGAGGCCAGGACTATCCGGGCATCCGGGAGTGCGGCGTCGAGGCGCCGGCGCATCTCCTCGGACATCGGGGCCATGGCGTAGAGCAGGAACCGGAGCGAGGACAGGTCGAGGCCGCGGTCGGTCGCGTCCGCCAGGGCCTCCAGCATGAGGGGCAGGCCCACCAGGTGGGTGGCCCGGACGCGGGCGACGGTCTCGGCGTATCCGACCGGGTCGAAACCCGGCAGGAGGTGGACGGTCGCCCCCATGGTGACCGCCGACAGCAGGACCCCGTTGAGACCGGCGGTGTGGAAGAGGGGGAGCGGGCACACGGTCACCGAGGCCTCGGCGCCCCAGTTCAGGCCGAAGACGGCCCCGTTGCCCAGGGCGGCCATGGACACGGCGAGGTGCGAGGTGAGGACGCCCTTGGGGCGTGAGGTGGTGCCCGAGGAGTAGAGGCACTGCACGACCTGGCGGTCACCGATCACCGTGTCGGGGCTGGAGTCGTCGCCGGACAGCAGGTCGTCCCACCCGATCAGGTCGGGACCGTCGGCGGAGGCCGTCAGTCCGTCGGGGACGCCTCCGATGACGACGACGGTCCGGATCCCGGGCATGGCGGCGACCGCTCCCATCACCAGTTCCGCGAGTGAACCGTGAACGACGAGGATTCGGGTCCCCGAGTCGGTCAGGGCGTGCGCGATGTTGTCCAGCCCGGACAGCAGGTTGATGGGCAGCGAGACCATCCCGGCCTTGGCCGTGCCGAAGTAGGTGGCCACGAACTCGCGGCAGTTCGTCGACAGGATCGCGACCGGCTCCTCCGCCTCGATTCCGTGCGCCACCAGACCGTGGGCGAACCGGTTGGAGACGGACTCGAGTTCGAGGAAGGACCACGACCCGGCATCGTCCGTGAGGGCGGTCCGGTTCGAGAAGGTGGCCGCCGCCCGGGTGGGGATGTCGCCCACCGAGCACCGGCGGGCCAGGGCGTGGTCCACGGGGTCGATTCCGGTCATGTCCAGTCGCATGGTGCCTCCGTAAGGGGTCGGGGAGAGGGGTCGGGCGTCCCGCGTCGGGAGTGATGTGGGTCACCGTGGGCCACCCTCCCAGTCGTCGCGGAGAAAAGCAAGCAAGCATGCTTGCTTTATTTGGGCGGAGGTGGAATCGTTCCCGCCATGACCAACCCCCCGCCCTCCGAGACGGAGGAC
>NZ_JADDKI010000448.1:0-681 GCF_015356725.1 Dietzia sp. SYD-A1 | reverse complement strand
GCGTCCGGGAGCCCGGCGTCCGGGAGCCCGCGCGCCGGGTCGAAGTCCGCGATCTCCCCGAGCGCACCGACGACGGTGGCCACGTGATCGGCCACCAGTCGGGCACCGGTGTCGGGGTCGGCGTCGGTGGGGTCGCCGATCACCCCGGTGTCGGACAGGTCGTCGGCCAGCCAGCCGAACTTCACGGGGCCGGTGAAGCCGATGTGCCGGCATCCGGCCACCGCGGTCGGGACCCGGGCCTCGGCGACGGACATGTCGACGAGGTCCGGACGCAGGTGGAGCATCATCGACGTCTCGGCCCACCCGGCGTGGATCCCCATCCCGAGCTCACCGGGCCCCGGCAAGGCCTTACCGGCGTAGAGGAACGTCCGGAGGCCGCTGCGCCGGCGCAGTTCCCGCAGCGCGACCTCCAGCAGCGCGGAGTTGCCCCCGTGGCAGTTGACGAAGAGCACGCGGCGGAATCCGCTGGCGGCCAACGCCGAACCGAGTTCACGCACCTGGGACAACAGGGTGTCGGCGGTGATCCACATCGCGCCGGGGAACGAGGAGTGCTCATCGCTCTTGGTGTATCCCAGCGCGGGCATGAGCCAGGCGTCGACCCCGGATGCCTTCTCCACCGCCCGGGAGGCCACCGCCTCGGCCACGATGAGGTCGGTGGCCAGGGGGAGGTGGGGGCCGTGG
>NZ_JADDKI010000447.1:0-746 GCF_015356725.1 Dietzia sp. SYD-A1 | reverse complement strand
GTCTGGCGGCTCGGGGGTGGCGTTCGCCCGCCGACCGGTGACCCTGGCCGTGGTCGGGATCGCCGCGGTGCTCACGCTCGCTCTGGGGATCGCCCCGCAACCGCTCCTCGATCTCGCAGGGGCGGCCTCATCATTCGCGTGGTGACTCGCTCGAACCGCTCATTCAGCGCTCTCACCCCGCCCCCTCCCTCCACGTGAGGTCACCGCGTGCAGCGTTGTCCCAGGAGAACTGCGGCACACGCCTGACGCAGTGACTCAAAGCCGGCGGTCCAGGCAATGCCCGCGCGTGCTCGTCAGTCCATGTCCAGCCAGCGCGTCAGTCCATGCCCAGCGGGGTGGCGTCGAACTCCCCGGACAGCGCCGAAACGGACCGGGCCAGCTTCAGGTCCCGCCGGGTCACCCCGGCGACGTCGTGACTGCGCAGGTCCAGGGTCACCTCGTCGTAGCTCCACAGCAGGTCCGGGTGGTGGTCCTGGGAGTTGGCGGCCTGCCCGATCGCGGCGACCAGGTTGATCGCGGCCTGCGGGGTCTCACACACCGCGGTGTAGGTCAGCGACCCCTCGGAGAAGGCCCAACCGGGCAGGTCGGCGAGCCCCTCGGCGATCTGCTCCTCGGTCAGACGGGCCCGGTCATCGGCATCGGGGCGTGCGTTGTCGGCGTCGGCGCTCATGCCCTCCAGTCTGGCACCTCCCGGCGCGCCCGGCACCTCCCGCCGGATCCGACCCCGCCGCGCACCCGGCCTACCC
>NZ_JADDKI010000446.1:0-5324 GCF_015356725.1 Dietzia sp. SYD-A1 | reverse complement strand
GGGCGGGGGCGCGGACCGGGCAACGGAACGCGGGGGTCCCCCGCTACAGTGGTCTGGGTGAACCCCGAAGCGCCAACCCGTCGGCCCGCCCGGGCGGTCGCCGTCGTGGGCGGGAGCAGGTACCTCGGTGCCCACCTCGTGGGGATGCTGCTCCGGACCGAGACCGTCGAGCGCGTGCTGGCGATCGACTCGGTCAAACCGTCGCCGCAACACCGCCGCCGGATGCGGGACGCCGAGTTCGTCCGGCTCGACCCCCAGTCGCCGCGTCTGCAGAGCATCCTGCGGGACGCCGGCATCGACACCGTGGTCCACGCCGGGCTTCACCACACCGATTTCGCCCCGGGCGGCCGCGCCGCCGTCAAGGAGGCCAACATCATGGGCTCGATGCACGTGATCGCGGCCTGCGGCCGGGCCGCCAGCGTCAAGCGGTTCGTGCTGATCTCCTCGACCACCGTCTACGGCTCCTCGGGTGTGGACCCGGCCATGTTCACCGAGGACATGGCGGCCCGCCGCCAACCCAGCGGAGGCATCCCCCTGGACCACCTGGCGGTCGAGGGGTACGTCCGGGGCATGTCCCGTAAGCGGCCGGACATCGACGTGACCATCCTGCGGATTCCGGCGATCCTCGGCCTTCCCGAGCCCACGGTGTTCGGGGAACTGCTCGCGCCGTCGATCGCCCCCGTCCTGGCGGGGTACGACCCGCGCATCCAGCTGCTGCACCCGCAGGACGCACTCGACGCGCTCCTGCACGCCACCCAGGGTGCCGCGCCGGGGACGTTCAACATCGCCGGAGACGGGGTCCTCACGCTGAGCCAGGCGATCCGGCGGGCCGGGCACGTCCCGCTGCCGGTGCCGCCGCAGACGTTCAAGCTCGCCGTGCGTCTGTTGTCCAGTCAGGGCCTGCGCGACATCGGTTCCTCCCAGCTGCGGTACCTGCGCTTCGGGCGCGCCGTGGACACCACACGCATGCGCCGGGAGTTCGGCTTCACACCCAGGTACTCCACCGAGGAGGCGCTGCACTCCTACCTCGTGGACTCCGGGACGGAGCCACTGATCACCCGCGCCTCGCTCGAGCGCCAGACCGCCAAGGTCGCCGCCCTGCTCCCGGCCCCGGTGGCCGACCGGCTCCGTTCGGGGGTCGACACCACCCTGTGCGAGCTCGAGGCACTCGGGGCGCTGCCCGACCCGCACGAGGCCGATGCGCACGAGGCCGACGCGCACGAGGCCGACGCTATCCAGGAGGAGGCGCTGTGAGGGGCCCTGAATTCGACCTGAGCCAGCCACTCGGTGGGCCCCGCTGGGGGGAGGGCCGCCGCGATTCACGGAGTTCCCGCATCGTGGGTGAAGGTTTCCTCGGTGAGACCACCCCCGGTGATGCCGCCGCCACCGAGATCGGCCGGATCGTCGACCGGTTCCTCACCGCGGTGCGGGACTCCCTCGGCCAGGTCATCGAGGCACTGCCCGTCGACGCCGAGGTCATGGGACCCGTCCGCGAGGCCGCGCGGGGTGTCGACGTGATGCTGGCGACCGGCGACGTCAGCGCGCTGTCGGGGTTGGTCGACACGATCAACGGGATCGGCGAGCTGATCGCCACGCGGCTCACCGGCGGCTACGAGGTCGACGAGTTCGGTTTCGACGAGCACTTCCACGAGAACGTGTGGCTGCCGATGTGGCGTCCGCTGTTCGAACACTGGTTCCGGGTCGAGGTGATCGGCGCCGAGAACGTCCCGGCGGAGGGCGCCGGGCTGATCGTCTCCAACCACGCCGGCGTCCTCCCGCTCGACGCCATGATGACCACCGTCGCCGTCCACGACCACGCGGGACGCGCCCTGCGGCTACTGGCCGCCGACCTGGCGATGACGCTTCCCGTGTCCGCGCCACTGGCGAGGCGGGCCGGGGCGACCCTGGCCTGCGCCGCCGACGCCGAGCGTCTGCTCGAGAGCGGACACGTGGTCGCCGTGTGGCCCGAGGGCTACAAGGGACTGGGCAAGCCGTTCTCGGACCGGTACCGGCTGCAGCGCTTCGGCCGCGGGGGGTTCGTCTCCACCGCATTGGACGCCGGCGCGCCGATCATCCCGTGCTCGGTCGTCGGGTCGGAGGAGATCTACCCCAAGATCGGCGAGTTCTCCCCGCTGGCGCGCCTGCTGGGGGTCCCGTACCTGCCCATCACACCGACGTTCCCCCTGCTCGGCCCCCTCGGTGGGATCCCGCTGCCCACCAAGTGGGCCATCGAGTTCGGCGAACCCATCGAGACCTCCCACCTCGGGCCGGACGCCGGCGACGACCCGATGATCGTCTTCGAGATCACCGACCAGGTCCGCGAGACCATCCAGAACACCCTGTTCCGCAACCTCGCACGTCGCGGGAGCGTCTTCTTCGGCTGAGCCGCGCGGCCGCGCTCGCCGGCGGGGGTCTGCTGGCGGTTCGGGTCTGGTGGCGGTTCGGGGGCGGTCGGGTCAGAAGATCCGTCGGATCTGGTCGATGGTGCGCACGCCGTACGAGGATTTGACGGCCGCCCGCGCGCCGGCCAGCCCGCCCACCGCGAGCACACCCGGGACCGCCTTCTTGGCGGCCTTGCGCACGGTGCGGAAATCCTTGATGTCCCAGCCGTTCTCCGAGGCGTACTTGCGGAGCCGCCCGTCAGGGTTGATGGCCACCGGGTGGCCGACCATCGTGAGCATGGGCATGTCGTTGAAGCTGTCCGAGTACGCGTAACACTTGGACAGGTCGAAGCCCTCGGCCTCGGCGAGGGTGGAGATGGCGTGCGCCTTACCCGGCCCGTGGAGGATGTCGCCCACCAACCGGCCCGTGTACACGCCGTCCTCCTCCTCGGCCACCGTGCCCAGCGCACCCGAGAGTCCGAGCCGCGACGCGATCACCCGCGCGAGCATGACCGGCGTCGCGGTGACCAACCAGACCTGCTGACCGGCGTCGAGGTGCATCTGGACCAGCGAGCGGGTGCCGGGCCAGACGCGGTCGAGCATCGAGGTGTCCACGACCTCCTCGCTCAGCGCGGTCAGCTCTGCGACGGTGTGACCCTTGACGAAGTTCAGGGCCTTCTCGCGGCCCGCCGCCACATCCTCGGCGTTCTCCTTGCCGGAGACCCGGAACTTGACCTGCGACCACGCCATCGACGCCACGTCCTGCGCGGTGAAGAACTTGTGCTTGGCCAACCCGCGGGCGAGCAGGATGATCGAGGCGCCCTGGATGAGGGTGTTGTCCACGTCGAAGAACGCCGCCGCCTGCGGGTCGGGGACGAACTGCGTCGCGGCGTGGTCGTCGAGGTCCTCGGCGGTGGCGTCGGCGAGCGGCGGGCCCGGCTCGGCCCCGGGTTCGAGCTTGACCGCGTTCCTGGCCGAGGCCTCGCCGGCGACGCGCTGGTCGCGGTGGTTGCGACGGCGCCAGATCAGTCGGCCGATGGCACTGGTGACGTCCGCCCGCCCGGGAAGCCGGAGACGGGTGCCACCTGCGTCCGGGTCCGGGTCCGACTCCACGATGGGGTCTGAATCCGACGCCGGGTCCGGATTCGAGGCCGGGTCTGAGTCATCGGCGGCGTCGGTGTGGTCGTTCACCGGGTGGACCTCCTAGTGGGGGTGGGACCCCATCCTAGGGGAGCCCGGAGGGGGTCGGGCACTATCAGTGCATGGTGCACACGGTGACCCTGCTTACCCGCGAGGGCTGCGGAAGCTGCGTCCGCGTCCACGGCCAGCTGCTGCCGCTGTGCGCCCGCGCGCGCGCCCGGCTCGAGGTGGTGGACGTGGACCGTGCCGCCGATCCCGAGCTCGCGGTGGAATACGGGGACCGCCTGCCCGTGGTCCTGGTGGACGGTGCGGAGCACTCGTGTTGGGAGGTCGACGACGACGAGCTGAGCGCCGACCTCGCCGCCCCCGAGCCGTTTGGTGGCTGGGACTGAACCCTCGCCCACCGGGCTCGCGCTACTCGTCGGCTCGCAGGGCCCGCAGGATCGTCGCGTGCCGGACCAGGAACGTGCGCTCGTCGAGTTTCTTGCGCCGCAGCCACCCGGTGACCTCGCTGTTGTGCTTGCTCGCGTTGCAGGAGGCGCACGCGGGGACCACGTTCTCCAGCGTGTAGCGACCGCCTCGCGACACGGGCATGACGCAGTCGCGCTGAAGGGCCGGGCTCGGCGAACGGCAGTAGGCGCATCCGGCCCACGCGTGGAGGAGGTCGGCCCACTGCGACGCGGTGAGGTCGTTGTCGACGCGCGAGAGGCGTCGCTGCCGTCGCTTCGCGTACCTGGCGCGGGACGCCCGCCCGGACCCACGTCTCGACGGGGACGCGGTGGTGGAGGACGGGGTCGCGGGGGACCTGCGGCGAGGCGGCACCGCTTGACCGTACGTCGCCTCCGCGTCCCCGGCGGTGGGGTGGCCGCGCGTGCCGCGACATGGGCCAGAGCGGCCGAGGGGCCGCGTCGCTCATGGTGGCCGCACGCCGTCACCCGGGCATAGCATCCGGCCCGGCGACGGTTTTGTCCCGGGGTGCCAAGCGGGTTACGGTGGAGTTCGTTGCGGGTCGAACGCAGGCCCAGGCCACGGCCGTCCCGGCAGGGGTTCCCATGGGGAATCGTCCTGCGTGCAGCCGTGCAGACCGACAGGAGACGACCGACTGTGGACCACTGTTCCGGCTGTGCGTTCAGTGTCGTCCCGCGGTTGACGGTGTCCCGAGTCGTTGTGCCCCGAGTTGACGCGACGGTGTCCATTCTGGCATGGGTGCCAACGGCACTCGCGTCCGGGGGTCGGTCGTGAGCATTCTCCTGGTGGGTCTGTCCCACCACAGCGCCCCGGTCGCCCTGTTGGAGTCGGTCGCGGTCGCGGAAGCCGACCGCGACGCCCTCACCGAGAGCCTGATCAGTGGCCGCCACGTCGACGAGGCGATGATCGTCACCACCTGTAACCGCGTCGAGGTCTACGCGGCGGTGGAGGCGTTCCACCCGGCGCTCGACGACGTGGTGGATCTGCTGTCGCGGCATTCGGGCCTCTCGGCCGAGGAACTCAGCCGCCACCTCTACGTCCGCTACTCGGAGTCGGCGGCCGAGCATCTGTTCTCGGTGGCGTCGGGCCTGGACTCGATGGTGGTGGGCGAGCAGCAGATCATCGGGCAGATCCGTACCGCCTACCAGTCCGCGTCCGATATCGGCGCGGCGGGCACGACCTTGCACCGACTCGCTCAGCAGGCCCTCCACGTGGGCAAACGAGTCCACACCGAGACGGGAATCGACTCGGCCGGGTCCTCGGTGGTGTCGGTGGCGCTCGACCGCGCCGCGGAGATCCTCGCCGAGGTGGACACCGCCGGGACCGCCCCCGCGG
>NZ_JADDKI010000445.1:0-1434 GCF_015356725.1 Dietzia sp. SYD-A1 | reverse complement strand
GCCCGGTCCCCGCCCGCGTTGCGGCAGCGGGCAACCGGCAGGTCCGGCCCCGCCGGGACCTCCAGTGGGTCCGCGCCGTCCGCGAGGAGCTCGGCGGCCAGGTCGTCGCCACCGGGGCGCTCCGGAAGAACCACCACGTGACGGGCACCGGGCAGGTGCTCGTCGAGCGCGCGCCGCTGCGACCACAGGTGATCGGCCCGCGTGGGGGTACACACGGTCACCACGGCGACCGATGACGGGGTGGGATCGCGGCGTGTCATCGGGCACCGACCATCGAGTCCGCCGCGACCGTCTCCAGCACCGCGGCCAACCGCCCTGCCGCGCCGTCGATCTCCCAGGCCTCGCGCAGCCCGGAACCCGCCCCGGGCGTCGACCGGGAGCGTTCGAGGGTCCGCCGCACCGCGCGGACGAGGTGCGCGACGGTGGAGTCACGACCGACCACGGCGCCGTGGCCGAGCCCGTCGAGCTTCCCCGCGGTGTCGTCCTGCTCGCCGAAGGGCCGCTCCTCGGGGACCGCGACGACGTGGGCGTCGGCGGCCGCGAGGTCGGCCACCGAACTCTGACCGGCCGCGCTGATGACCACGTCGGCGCGGCACAGTTCGCCCCACGGATCAGACACCCAGCGACCACCGGGTCCCCCGAGCTCCACCCACTCCACACCATCGAGCTCGTCGCGGACCGCATCCCACCTCCGGTCGCGACCGGATCCCCCGCTTCCCCGCAGGTGCAGCACCCGAGGGCGGCCGTGTCCTCCGTCGGCCTGTTCGGGGTGGCGGCCGGCGAACCGCGACACCCCGCCCACCGGGATCAGCGGTTCGGTCGCCCCGGCGGGGACGGGAGCACCGGCTGAGCGAGGCCACCCGGCGACCAGGGCCGAGCACACCCCGTGCGCGAGGGTGTGGGGGACGTCGTCGCGCCGTCCGGGGAGAACGGTGGAGACGACGGGGGTGCCCGTCAGCCGCGTGGCGAGCGTGACCTCGACGGAGATGTCCGTCCACATCACGGTGGGCCGGTGGGTGTCGATCCATCCGGTCAGCATCGCCGTCCGTCGTCTCAGGCCCGGCTGCCCCAGCGGGGCCCAGTGCAACCGGCCGCCGGCGGTCGGCTCGAGGACCGGCCGGTCGGGCTCCGCCACCGCACCCGGCCCGTCGTGATCCAGTGGCAGGGGGAGCACCCGGATGCGAGAGGGATCCGGGTTCGTCGCGGCTTCGACGTTCGCCGAGGTCAGGATGGTGACCTCGTCGTCCACATCGGCGGCGACCGCGAACGCGCGCTGGAGGTGGCCACTGCCGTGATGGTGGGCGTACATCCCGATCATCCGGCCACCCCGACCGGGAGCGCCCTCAACCGCGCCTCGACCCGGTCGATCCGCCGCTCGTGGGAGAACGCGGCGGCGGCAGCGCGGGCGGTGGCCGCGCGGTCGAAGGTCAGGGC
>NZ_JADDKI010000444.1:0-2031 GCF_015356725.1 Dietzia sp. SYD-A1 | reverse complement strand
CTCCAGCATGAGGGACCTCTGGCGGTCGGTCGCCGCACGGGGGTCGATCCCGCCCGGGGCCTCCACGCGGAGGTCGATGTCGTCCCGCGAGGCCAGCCCGACCAGTTCGGGGAGCGTGAACGCGGCCTGCGCGGGCCCGCGCCGGCCCAGTACCACGATCTCGCGCACGCGGCTGCTGCGCAGTGCCTCCAGGGCCACGGGGGAGATGTCGCTCCCGGCGAGGGCCTCCGCGGGAGTGGCGAGGATCCTGGCGACGTCCAGGGCGACGTTGCCGTTACCCACGATGACCGCCCGCTCGTGGTCGAGCGGGACGCGCGCGTCGACGTGGTCGGGGTGGCCGTTGTACCAGCTCACCACCTGCGTCGCGGACATGCTCCCGGGGAGTCCGGTCCCCGGGATGTCGAGGGGGCGGTCGGTACTGGCCCCGGTCGCGTACACCACGGCGTCGTGGTGCGCGGCGAGGTCGCCGACGCCGAGGTCCCGGCCGATCTCCACGCCCAGGCGGTAGGTGAACCCGGACTGGTTCTCGATGAGGGTGAACAGATCGGTGACCGACCGGGTCCGGGCGTGGTCGGGGGCCACGCCGTGGCGGGCCAGTCCGTGGGGCACCGGCAGGCGGTCGAACACGG
Source organism: Dietzia sp. SYD-A1 (assembly GCF_015356725.1). Classification (NCBI taxonomy): domain Bacteria; kingdom Bacillati; phylum Actinomycetota; class Actinomycetes; order Mycobacteriales; family Dietziaceae; genus Dietzia; species Dietzia sp. SYD-A1. Next base: position 1,402 of record NZ_JADDKI010000444.1, on the reverse strand, counting down.
TCACCTCGACGCCCGATTGCCTGAGTAGTTCATCCGCGGTGTAGAGAGCGGCCGGTCCGGCTCCGACGATCGCCACCCGGAGCGGGTGCCCGGCACGTCCCCGGTCGCGCTCCAGACGGCGGATCGGGGGGACCGGTGCCTGCGGCGGATACGGTCGTGAGGGTGTGCTCAACACGGCGTTGAGGTCGAGGAAGACCTGCTCACCCGGCGTGAGACGGTCGTCGGGGACGATCGCGCCGACCGGACAGGCGCCGACGCACGCCCCGCAGTCCACGCAGACGTCCGGGTCGATGTACAGCATCTCCGCGGTGGCGAAGTCCGGTTCGTCCGGAGTCGGGTGGATGCAGTTGACCGGGCAGGCGTGCACGCAGGACGCGTCGGCGCAGCAGGCCTGGGTGACGACGTGGGGCATCAGGCGTGGGTGGCGTACGTGACGGGGGGTTCGCTGCGGTAGCGGGAGGCGCGGCCGTCGATCTTCAGGGCCCGCCAGACCCGCCGCGCGAGGGGGTTCATCAGACCGGACTGCTCGGCGAGCATGCGGACGTCGGAGAAGAGGTCGGACAGGAACTCACGGGACTTCGGACTGTTCCAGTAGAGCTCGTCGATGACCTCGCGGGGGACGCCGAACTCCTCGCGGAACTCCTTGGTCGGCTTGAGGATGGCGTCGCACAGCACCCGCATGATCACGGGGAACGCCAGGGAGATCGCGAAGGCCTGGCCGCGCGTCAACCGGGGCGCGTAGCGGGCGACGTAGGTGTGGGCGAAGGAGATGTGCCGGGCCTCCTCCGCCACGTGGATCTCCATGATCCGGCTCAGCACGGGCGGGAGTTCGTCCGCGCCACGCAGGATCTGCTTCTGGGTGTGGTCGATGGGCTCCTCGCCGGCGAGGACGCCGATGAAGAAGCCCACGGGGGTGAGGGAGGCGAACCAGGGGATGACCGGCGAGACCCTGCGCAGCCAGCGGGGAAGGCCGGGGACGTCGGCGCCGATGATGTTCACGCCCTGCTGGAACATCTGGGTGTGGTGACACTCCTCGGTCGCCTCGTGGGTGAGGTACCGGAACTCTGCCGATCCGTTGTCAAGGGTGGCGATGTACTGCATGATCCCGCGGATCAGGAGGTTCTCGAACTGCAGGCCGACCTTCATGATGTTGGCCTGGCGCCACATGCCGATCTCGATCCGCGTCTCCACGGGTAGGGACTGGTACCAGGGGTGGGCACCCAGGGGGTCGACCGCCGCGGGGAGGATCCAGCGCTCGTCGGAGCGGTCCACCCGGAAGTCGGGATGGTCCCAGGGGACGTCGACGAACGCGTCGAAGTGGCGTCGCACCGACGCCTCGGACAGGCGGAGCAGAGTGGCGTCGTACTCCTCGCGCGAACTGGTCGGGGTCGGGGCCGACGGC
>NZ_JADDKI010000443.1:0-1431 GCF_015356725.1 Dietzia sp. SYD-A1 | reverse complement strand
CATCAGGTGATCGCGGTGACGCACCTCGCGCAGGTCGCCGCATACGCGGACACGCATCTCGTGATCCACAAGGCCACCGGCTCCGCCGCCGACCCCACCGACTCCGCCGCCGAGCCCACGGGCGGCGAGGGCGTCGTGTCGGGCGTGCGGGCGGTCGACGACGCGGACCGGGTCACCGAACTCGCGCGGATGCTCGCGGGCATGGAGGACACCGACACCGGGCTCGCGCACGCCGAGGAGCTTCTGGCCAAGGCGCAATCGGAGAAGTCTCAAGCTCAAGTCGACCGTTAACCCGACACGCCGATCCGACCTCCCTCGTCACTCGAATCACACGCGTGATACTCGGGCACATGAAGATGACGGGTCTGCTCAATCGCCGCTCCAACGATCTCGCCGGTGTGGTCGGTACCGTCCGCCAGATCCGGGCGGGATCCCCGATCCCCCGGAAGCTCGGCGCCAAGGACGTCGCCGTGCTGGACCTCAACCGGACGTCGGCCGCCACCGCCCGCGCCGTCGTCGACGCCGGCGTCACCGCCGTCGTCCATGTACCGCGCGCCGGGGACGAGCGGTTGCCCCGGGCCGCGTACCGGATCCTCGCCTCCTCCGACATCCCGGTCATCGAGGACGCGGATCTCGCGGAGGTCGACGACGGGACCCGGGTCCGGATCGACGAGGGAGTGATCTACTCCGTCAAATCCGAGGACCAGCTGGCCACCGGGCGCGAGTCCGGTTCGGCCACCCTGCTCTCCGAGGTCCACGCGGCAGAACACGACTACGTCGAGTCCGCGCTGGCGCACCTGGCCAACGCCACGGAGTTCCTCAGCCTGGAGCACCAGCTGCTCCTCGACGGCGAGGGCCTGCCCGGGATCGATGTGGACTTCTCCGGCCGCCACGTGGTGGTGGTGACCGGGGACGGGTCCTCGGAGGCCCAGCTCGCCGGCCTCAAGCCGTTCATGAAGGAGTATCGACCGGTGGTCGTCGGTGTGGACAGGGGCGCCGAGGTCCTGCGGGCGGCCCGCGTCACCGCCGACGTCGTGGTCGCGACCCCGACCGGCGTCTCCGAGGAGGTCCTCACCGACGGCGCGGTCCTCGTCGTTCCGGCCGACCGCGACGGCAGGGCCGAGGGCCTGGAGCGGGTCACCGAACTCGGCGTGGGCGCGACCACCTTCCCGGCCGCGGCGACCGCGCGCGACATGGCCCTGCTGCTGGCATACCACGGCGGGGCGGAGATGATCGTGGTGACCGGTGACGATCGCGGTCTGGAGAACGCCTTCGCGGGCTCTTCGGCGCCGTCGTCGACCATGGTCGACACCGCCGTGTCGTCCCGCCTCGTGCACGCCGACGCGTGCGCCACGCTGTACCGCTCGCGCGGCGCCGGGATCGGCCTGGCCCTCGTGGTGCTCGCGGCCCTCGTCGCGGTGGCCGCGGTGG
>NZ_JADDKI010000044.1:0-10094 GCF_015356725.1 Dietzia sp. SYD-A1 | reverse complement strand
GCGGGATACTGTGACCACGCGGTCCCCGTGCCCTCGCCCTCGACCGGCGGGAGACTCTCGGTGGGCGGTTCCGTGGGCGCATTCGGTTCGGTGGGCGGGTCCGTGGGCGCATTCGGCTCGGTGGGCGGGTCGACCTCGCCGCCGCCATCCTCACCGCCGTCGCGTGGCCCGGTCACCGCACGACCTCCGCGGCCGACTCCCCGGGGGACGACTCCTCGGTGATCCTGCCGTTCGCGAGGACGGGGATCTTCTCCCGGATGACGGCCACCTCGTCGTCGTCGATCTCGAACAGCGCCAGTTCCGCTCCGGGGCCCGCCTCCTCGCGCACTGTCCCGTCCGGTCCCACGAGCACGGAGTGTCCGACGCCAGTCGGGGCACCGCTCGTGACTTCCACTCCCTCCGCCTCGGGGTCGGCCTGACCGACGGCGACCAGGAACGTGGTGGCGTCGAGCGCGCGGGCGCGGGCCAGCAGCCGCCACTGGTCCACCTTCCCGGGCCCCGGCCCCCAGGACGCGGCGCAGATCGTGACGCGCGCCCCCTTTGCGGCGAGTGCCCGGTACTGGCCGGGGAAGCGGATGTCGTAGCAGACACTCAGGCCGATCCCCACCCCGTCGACGGTCACCACGCGGGTCCTGTCACCGGGTTCGACGGTGTCGGACTCGGCGAACCCGAACGCGTCGAACAGGTGGATCTTGTCGTAACCCAGGTGGAGGTCGCGGTCGGGGCCGCCCACGTTCTCGCCCCCGGCCGGTCCGGTCACCAGGAGGGTGTTACGGACCCGGCCGCCCTGGCCGGGCGTGAACATCCCGACGACGACGACGACCCCGTACTCGCGGGCGATCGCGGCGACCTCGCTCGCCCAGGGGCCGTCGAGGGGCTCCGCGACCTCGTCGAGACGGCCCGCCCCGAAGGCCCGCATCGTCGCCTCGGGCAGCACCACGATCCGGGCCCCCCGGGCGGCGGCCTCCGCCGCGGAATCGCGGACCATGCGGAGGTTGACCGCGGGGTCGCGTCCGGACAGGATCTGGGCTGCGGCGATGCGCACGGCGGTTCTCCTGGGGCTCTCGGGGTCGGGCGGGCTGGCGGCCGGGTGCTCGCCCCCGACGCTACCCTCGCCGCAGCGCTCGGGCGGCCTGTGGTGCGGACCTGCGGACCGCCCGGGCACCCCGCTCCCAGAGCGCCCAGACGAGCAGCCCCACGACCACCGACGCCGCGAAGGACAGCCACACGTGGCCGGCGTCGCGGATCGGGGGGTAGACCAGGAAGTGGGTGAGATAGATGAACAGCGAGGCCGCGGCGAGCGGGGTGAGCACCCGGACGACCGGACGTGGCAGCCGGACGGACGGGATCCAGATCAGCGCGAGCAGTCCGAGCACGATGACGACCTCGCGCCCCGGGTCACCGAACCATCCCGGCACGCAGAGCAGGGCGACGGCCGAGCACGTGACGCGGTACAACAGCGCGCGGGAGGGAGAGACCGCGCGGCCGGGGGCGGCGCAACGGGCGATCGCCCAGCCCAGGCCGAAGAGCCACAGCACTGCCGGTGCCGAGTACCAGACCTGCGGACCCCCACCGAGGTCGATCAGCCCGAACCGCACGGTGAGCCCGGCGGCGACGACCGCGGCCGGCAGGGCGAGCGGCCAGCGGCGGTCGAGGTTGCTCACCGCGGGGACGGCCATGAGCGCCGCCACGAGCAGGAGCGCGTAGACCACCGCCTCGATGAACCACATCTGCCACGGGTTCCACCAGCGGTCCTCCCACCACGAGCGGGGCCCGAACAGATTGGTGGCCAACAACGGCGAGTACCAGTGATACCGGCTGGTCAACGGGGTGACGATCAGGAGCCAGAGCACTGCGGGAACGGCGATACGGCCGGCGGTGCGCAGCACTCCGAGCGCGCGGTCGCGGGCGTCGGTGGCGTGGAGGCGGAACCTGGCCAGCGAGTACCCCGCCAGCGCCACCAGGACGTGGGCGCCGCCGATGATCGCGATGGCCCGCGTGTGGGACCCGACGATCGCCAGGATGAACAGCGCACGCAGGACGATCGAGGTGTCGACCCGCGCCCACGCGCGCCACGGCGCCCACCACCGGGCAGCCGCGGGAACGGAGACGCGGGCCAGCTCGTCGAGCTCTCCGACCGGACGCAGGTGCCAGTCACGGGGCAGACCCGGCACCAGGTCCTCGAGTCGCGTGGACAGCACGACGTAGGTCAGCGAGTCCCCGCCGAGGTCGACGAAGGTCGCGGCGGGGTCGATCTCACCGGCGTCCAGCCCGAAGGCGTGCGCGATGAGTTCACCGGGGGTCCCGTGCGCGTCCGCGGGGCAGGTGCGCCCCCTCTCGGCCACGAGCTCGCGCAGCGCCGGTTGGTCGATCTTCCCCGCCGGGGTCCGCGGCGGCTCGTCCACCAGCAGGACCTCGACCGCCGAGGCGGGCAGCCCAGAGGAAGCCGCCGCGCCCGAGACCGCGTGCTGCGCGGGCGTGTCCTGCTTCGTCACCACCACCAGTCGGTCGGGCTCGCCGACACACCAGGCGTCCAGGCCGCGGTCGGCCAGAGCGGCCTCGACCCGCCCGAGGTCGATCCGGTGGCCGAAGATCTTGGCCTCGCGCCCCATGCGGCCCACGATCTCCACCAGGCCGTCCGCGGCGATCCGCGCGAGGTCCCCGGTTCGCAGCTCCGTCAGCTCGGGACCGCGGGCCAGGTCGGCCGACTCGCGGGCATAGCCCATCATCACGTTGGGGCCGCTGTAGACCAGCTCGCCCGGGGCGTCCGGATCGCTGCCCTTCGGCCGGTCCACGCGGAAGGCGCCGCCGGGGATCGCGACGCCGATCGCCCCGGCCCGGCCACGCGCGAGGTGGGGCGGGAGATAACCCATCCGGGCGGTGGCCTCGGTCTGCCCGTACATCACGACGAGCTCTGCATCCCTGGCCTCGAGTCGCTCCGCGAGGGTACGCACCTTCTCGGGGGCCAGTCGACCGCCGGCCTGGGTGAGGTAGCGCAGGCGGGTGAGGTGGTCCAGCCGGTCCAGACCCACCCGCTCGAGCAACTCCACGGTGTGGGGGACGGCGGCGAAGGTCGTCACGCCGTGGGCGCCCGCGCGTTCCCAGAACTCGGGGCTCGCCACGGAGTCCTCGTTGAGCACCACCGAGGCGCCTGCGAGCAGGTGGCTGTGGATCACCGACAGCCCGTAGCAGTAGTGCGGGGGGAGGGTGGTGATGGCGCGGTCGGCGGGCACGATGCGGAGGTACTCGGTGATCGCCGCGGCATTCGACAGCACGGCCCGGCGCGACTGCCGGACGAGTTTGGGCGACCCGGTGGACCCCGAGGTGCTGAGCAGCAGCGCCAGGTCCGGGTGCAGGTCGTGCCGCGGCGGGGTGTGGTGCGCGGATGCCGGGATCGACTGACCCGCGCCCGCGAGGACGTCCGGGGTCCACGACTCGACGAGAGCCCGCGTGGCCGCGCTCTCCGGCGGCAGGAGCAGGACGACGTGGCCCGCCTCGTGCGCGGCGAGATAGTCGATGAGGAAGTCGGTGGTGTTGCCCCCGATCAGGCCGACCATCTGTCGTCCGGAGTCGAGCGACGGATACTCGGCTGCGCGGGCGGCGACCCGGAGGGCGAGATCGGTGTAGGTGAGGGTGGTGTCGTCGCTGATCACGGCCACCGCACGGCCACGGGCGGCGAGAGGCCCCGCCAGCCCGCCCACCCGTCGGGTGTGGCCCACCTGCTCGATCGTCACCGGACCACTGTAAGAGGTAAGCCTATCCTAGGACAATTCGTTCATCATCCACTGGATCGCGACGTCAGTGGTCCCCGCGCTGGTGGCGCGGTCGCCAGACCACGACCGAGGTCGAGCGCGGCACGTGGACCAGTTCACCGCCGACGCGTCCCCGGCCCGAACCGGAGCGGAGCTCCGCGAGTTCGTCGGTCAACTCGCGGACCCGGGACTGGAGGGCGTCGACCTGGTTGGTGAGCTGGATGATGCGTTTGATGCCGGCGAGGTTCACGCCCTCGTCCTGGCTGAGTCGCTGCACCTCGCGCAGCATCGCCACGTCGCGCAGGGAGTAACGCCGGCCGCCACCGCTGGTGCGTTCGGGCGTGACGATCCCCAGTCGGTCGTAGGTGCGCAGGGTCTGGGCGTGCAGGCCCGACAGCTCGGCGGCCACGGAGATCACCAGGACGCTGTCGTCCGGGGCCAGGTCCCCCACGTCCCGCCGGGGGCTCATGCCGACCCGGCCCAGCCAGACCGTGGATCGAAGCCCGCCGCCCGCAACGCCTCGTCATAGGCTGCGAGCTCGGCCTCGGCCATCCCGGCGGGGGGCGTCGCCACCCGGAGCGTGACCTTGAGGTCACCGGTCCCGGTCTTGCGTGCGATTCCGCGACCGCGGACCCGCAGGATCTGCCCGTCCCTGGACCCGGCCGGGATCTTGACCGTCACCCGTCCGGTGAGCGTGGGCACCGACACCTGGGCGCCGCGGACGAGCTCGGGATAGGAGACCGGGAGCTCCACCAGCAGGTCCGCGCCGTCACGGTCGAACACGGCGTCCTTCGACACGGTGACCGTGACGTACAGGTCGCCCGACGGGGCCCCGCGGAACCCGGCCTCCCCCTGACCCGAGAGCCGGATGCGTTGACCGTCCTGGACCCCGGCGGGCACCTTGACGTTGATCGTGCGGGCGCGGTCGGTGACGCCGCTGCCCGAACAGTCCGGGCACGGGTCGTCGATCTTGGATCCGGTGCCGCCGCAGTCCGTGCAGGGTTCTGCGAAACTGAACGCGCCCTGGGAGCGCTGGGTGACCCCTGCCCCGTGACAGGTGCTGCACACCTTGGGGCTGGTGCCAGGCCGGGCACCGCTGCCGTGACAGGTCAGGCAGGGCGAGGCGGACGAGAGCCTGATCTGCACGGTCTCGCCCAGTGCGGCCTCGCGGAACGACAGGGTGAGAGAGGTCTCGACGTCCTGCCCGCCCTGCGGTCGCTGCGCCCGGCCCCGACCCGCGCCGGGGGCGCCGCCGCCACGGCTCTGGGTGAACAGGCCACCGAAGAGGTCGGAGAAACCACCGGATCCCCCGGCGCCGCCGGCCCCGGCCGCACCTCCGAAGAGGTCGCCGATGTCGAAGTCGCCGCTGGTCGTGGTGAACCTGCCGCCCCCCGGGGGCGCGAAGCCACCGAACCCTCCGGAGGAGACCTGCGCCCGGAACTCGTCGTACTCCTTACGTTTGGCGGGGTCGCCGATGACGCTGTTGGCCTCGCCGACCCGCTTGAACTTCTCCTCGGCGGCCGCGTTCCCCGGGTTCTTGTCCGGGTGGTTGTCGCTCGCGAGCTTGCGGTATGCCTTGCGGATCTCGTCCGCCGTGGCGTTCTTGGAGACGCCCAGCTCGGCGTAGTAGTCCTTCTCGACCCATTCGCGCTGACTCACCAGACGCCTCCTTCCTCGATCGGGTCCTACGATTCTCGAGTACTCATTCTCCACCTCGACCGCCGGTGTGCGGGTGACCGCACACCGGCGGTGGGTCGGAACAGGTCAGCGGACGGTGACCATCGCCGATCGCAGGGTCCGCTCACCGTGGCGGTAGCCCTTGCGCAGGATCGTGCCCAGCACGGGCTCGGAACCCTCCGACTCGTCCTGCACGGCCTCGTGCACGGCCGGGTCGAACGCATCGCCTTCCTCGCCGAAGGACTCGACCCCCTGGGAGGCCAGCAAGGCGTGGACCCTGTCGGCGAAGGCCTTGAGCGGCCCCTCCTCCAGATCCCCGTGCGCGCGTGCCCGCTCCAGGTCGTCGACGATCGTCAGGAGCTCGGCGAGGACCGACCCCTTGGCGGTGTCGATGATGGCCTGGCGGTCCCGCTCGACGCGGCGGCGGTAGTTGGCGAACTCCGCCGACACGCGCTGCAGGTCCGCCGTCCGCTCATCGAGCTGGGCCTGCAGAGCGGCCGAAGCATCCTGTGACGACGGATCACCGGCGCCCTCGTCGGCGCCACCATCGGCGGACGGGGCGGGATCGTCCTCGACGATCTCCCCTTCCACGGCCTCCGGGGCCGCGGCGCCGGACTCCTCGTCCACAGCCCGGGCGGCGGCGACGTCCTCGGCGTCACCACCGGCCCAGGCGGCCTTGTCCGTCTCCGGACCGTCAGCGTGTGGCGTGGTCACTGGAACTCACCCCTGACTGTCTCGTCGTCTTCTGCCGCGGCCTCGACCTCGTCGGGAGCGACGTCGGCCGCGCCTTCTGCCACGATCTCGGCCTCGGGGGCGACGGGGGCGTCCTGGACGTACTTCTCGTCCACGGCCTCCTCGTCGGTGGCCTCCGGGTCGCCGGGATCGGGCACTCCGGTCACCTCCGTCACTTGTCGCCCTCCTTCGGCTCGTCCTCGTCCACGACCTCGGCGTCGACGACGTCGTCGTCGGCGGAACCCGCGGAGCCGGGGTCTGCGGCCTCGGCACCCTCGGCCGCGGCGGCCTCGTAGATGGCCTGGCCGACGGCCTGGGCCTCGGTGTTGACCTTTTCCACGGCGGCCTTGATGGCGTCGACGTCCGAACCCTCGAGGGCGGACTTGGCCTCGGCGATCGCGGCCTGGAGGGACTCCTTCTTGTCCGCAGGGACCTTGTCCTCGTTCTCCGAGACGAACTTCTCCGTCTGGTAGATCGTGGACTCGGCCTGGTTGCGGGCGTCCGCCTCCTCGCGGCGCTTGTGGTCCTCCTCCGCGTGGGCCTCGGCGTCCTTGATCATCTGGTCGATCTCCTCCTTGGACAGGCCCGAGCCCTCCTGGATGATGATCGTGTTCTCCTTGCCGGTTCCCTTGTCCTTGGCGGTCACGTGGACGATGCCGTTGGCGTCGATGTCGAAGGTGACCTCGATCTGCGGCACCCCGCGCGGCGCGGGGGCGATTCCGGCGAGCTCGAACGAGCCGAGCAGCTTGTTCTGCGCGGCCATCTCGCGCTCACCCTGGAACACCTGGATCTGCACCGACGGCTGGTTGTCGTCCGCCGTGGTGAAGGTCTCGGACCGCTTGGTGGGGATGGTGGTGTTGCGCTCGATGAGCTTGGTCATCACGCCGCCCTTGGTCTCGATGCCCAGCGACAGCGGGGTCACGTCGAGCAGGAGCACGTCCTTGACCTCGCCGCGGAGGACGCCGGCCTGCAGCGCGGCACCGACGGCCACGACCTCGTCCGGGTTGACGCCCTTGTTGGGCTCCTTGCCCCCGGTGAGTTCCTTGACCAGGTCGGTCACCGCCGGCATACGGGTCGAACCGCCGACCAGAACCACGTGGTCGATCGACGAGATCGAGATCCCGGCGTCCTTGATGACGGCCTGGAACGGCTGACGGCAGCGGTCGAGCAGGTCCTGGGTGATCCTCTGAAACTCCGAGCGCGTCAGCGTCTCGTCGAGGAAGAGAGGGTTCTTGTCCGCGTCGACCGTGATGTAGGGCAGGTTGATCGAGGTGGACTGTCCGCTGGACAGCTCGATCTTCGCCTTCTCGGCGGCCTCACGCAGGCGCTGGAGCGCCATCTTGTCCTTGGTGAGGTCGATGCCGTTCTGTGCCTTGAACTTGTCGACCAGCCAGTCGACGATCCGCTGGTCCCAGTCGTCGCCGCCGAGGTGGTTGTCGCCGGAGGTCGCGCGGACCTCGACGACGCCGTCGCCGATGTCGAGCAGGGAGACGTCGAAGGTGCCGCCACCGAGGTCGAAGACCAGGATGGTCTGCTCCTTGTCGCCCTTGTCCAGTCCGTAGGCCAGAGCGGCCGCGGTGGGCTCGTTGACGATGCGCAGAACGTTGAGGCCGGCGATCTGGCCGGCGTCCTTGGTGGCCTGACGCTGGGCGTCGTTGAAGTACGCGGGCACGGTGATGACCGCGTCCGTCACGTCCTCACCGAGGTAGGACTCCGCGTCGCGCTTGAGCTTCTGCAGCGTGCGCGCGCTGATCTCCTGCGGGGTGTAGTTCTTGTCGTCGATCGAGGCCGACTTCCAGTCCGTGCCGATGTGGCGCTTGACCGAGCGGATGGTGCGGTCGACGTTCGTGACCGCCTGGTTCTTGGCGGGCTGGCCCACGAGGACCTCGCCGTTCTTGGCGAACGCCACGACCGACGGGGTCGTGCGCGACCCCTCGGCGTTGGCGATCACGTTGGCCTCGCCGCCCTCGAGGACGGCGACGCAGGAATTGGTGGTGCCGAGGTCGATACCGACTGCACGTCCCATGATGTTCTCCTTCTCTCCGCGTACTCGACCGCGGACGGGGGTGGTCCGAAACTCCGTTGTTAAGCAGACCCGGCTCAAGGCTCGGATCAGTGACACCACACTGCCTCTCGGAGTGGATGCCGTCAACCCAAGTTGAGTCGGACTCGCTGAGGTTTGACGCTCCGTACAACTACCGCCCCGGCCGATCGATTCCCGTTGTGATTCAGATCACAGCACAACATGAGTCTGCCCGACTCAAACAGTGGACGGGGGCGGTACCGGCTCCATGTACTGACAACTAGATGACGCCCTGCGCGAGCATCGCGTCCGCGACGCGGCGGAAGGCGGCGATGTTCGCCCCGGCCGCCAGGTCGCCGGGCATCCCGTACTCCTCGGCGGTGGCGGCCGTGGTGGCGTGGATGCTGGTCATGATGCGGTCGAGTTCCGAATCGACGCGCTCGAAGTCCCACTGCAGTCGGCCCGCGTTCTGCCGCATCTCGAGTCCACTGGTGGCGACACCGCCGGCGTTCGCGGCCTTGGCGGGGCCGAACAGGATACCCGTGTCGTGTATCACCTCGACGGCCTCTTCGGTGCAGGGCATGTTGGCGCCCTCGGCCACGAGCCGGCACCCGTTCGCGGCCAGGGTCCGCGCGGAGTCGCCGTCGAGTTCGTTCTGGGTCGCGCAGGGAAGTGCGATGTCGCACGTCACCTCCCACACCGGGCGCCCCTCGACGAACTCGCAATCGCCCCGCTCCCGCGCGTAGACCGAGAGCCTCTCCCGCCGCACGTCCTTGACGTCGGCGAGCAGGTCCAGGTCGAGGCCCTTCTCGTCGACCACGTAACCGGAGCTGTCCGAACAGGCCACGACCGTGGCTCCCAGCTGTGTCGCCTTCCTTGCCGCGTACAGGGCGACGTTGCCGGAACCGGACACGACCACCCGCGCCCCGTCGAGGCCGAAGTCGGACTCGCGGAGCATCTCACGGACGTAGTAGACGAGCCCGTACCCGGTGGCCTCGGTCCTGGCCCACGACCCTCCGTAGGCGACCGACTTGCCGGTGATCACTCCCGCCTCGTTCCGGCCGGTGACCTTGCGGTACTGGCCGTACAGGTAGCCGATCTCGCGGGCGCCCACGCCGATGTCCCCGGCGGGGACGTCGAGATCCGCCCCGATGTGATGGGCGAGCTCGGCCATGAACGACTGACAGAAGCGCATGACCTCGCCGTCACTCCGGCCGTGGGGGTCGAAGTCCGAGCCGCCCTTGCCGCCGCCCAGGTCCAGGCCGGTGAGCGCGTTCTTGAAGACCTGCTCGAAGCCGAGGAACTTCAGGGTGTCCTCGTCAACGGACCGGTGGAACCGCAGGCCACCTTTGTACGGGCCCAGGTCCGAGCTGAACTGGACCCGGAAACCACGCTGAACCCGGATCGTTCCCGAGTCGTCCACCCACGGCACCCGGAAGGACACCACGCGTTCAGGCTCGACGATCCGCGCGAGGATCCCGCCCTCGACGTACTCCGGATGCTGCCTGACCACGGGGGCGAGAGACTCGAGCACCTCGTGCACGGCCTGCCGGAAGAGCTTCTGCCCGGGATTTCGGGCTACCACGGACTCGAGCGCATCGTGTAGTGCGGCGTCGGCGTCGGACATGGGACCTCCGGTGTAGGGGCTGCGGTGTAGGGGATGCGGCCTGAGGGACGGTCGGCGTGGGCCACCCGCCGCGGGCACTCACCCGATACCGAACCCCCGCAAGGCCCCTGCCACGGCCGGAACGGCGTCGCCGCCGAGCCGCAGCCTAGCCCCTGGCCGGACTCGCCTCCGAGTCAGGTCACGCCGGGAACGCGCGCTGCACTGCCCGGGCCGAAACTGCCCGCCGAGGCCACTGCGGTCCTACGATCGACGTTCACCGGCCCGGCCGGCCCCTGCCCCGCCT
>NZ_JADDKI010000442.1:0-3215 GCF_015356725.1 Dietzia sp. SYD-A1 | reverse complement strand
GTGCGTGGGGTCGGCCACCTCGCCGTCGGCACGCTGCAGGCGACCCGGGCCGTCGGATACCAGGCGCTGCACGCGGCGCCCCGCCTCATCCGGTTGGGGCAGATCCAGCCGAGGACCCGCATCTCCTTTGCCAAGATCATGTCCGAGCGCGCCCGCAACCAGCCGGATGATGCGTGCTTTCTGTTCTCCGACCGCGTCCACACGTTCTTCGCCGTCGACACCCGGATCACCAACGTGGTCAGGGGACTCATCGCCGTCGGGGTCCGACAGGGCGACTACATCGGCGTCCTCATGGAGACGCGGCCCTCGGCGCTGGTCGCCATGGCCGCGCTGTCGCGACTCGGCGCCGTGGCCGTGCTGCTCCCCCCGTCCCAGTCCCTCCCCGAACTGCTCAGGCTCAGTTCGGTGACCGACGTGGTCACCGACCCTGAGCACGCGTCGAAGGTCTCCGGGGCCGGGGCGCGGGCGCTCGTGCTCGGCGGTGGCTCCGAGCGCGATCTCCCGGCCGACCTGGACGCGGGCGTCGTGGACCTCGAGCAGATCGACCCCGAGACGGTCGAGCTGCCCCGGTGGTACCGACCGGACCCCGGGCGGGCGGGCGACCTCGCCTTTGTCTTCTTCTCCCGCTCCACGGGCGTCTGGCAGACCAAGCTCGTGACGAACCACCGGTGGGCGCTCTCCGCGTTCGGCACCGCCAGCGCCGCGCGCCTCAGCGGCGAGTCCACCGTGTACTGCCTCAGCCCGCTCCACCACCCGTCGGGTCTGCTCACCGCCGTCGGGGGCGCCGTGGCCGGCGGGTCCAGGATCGCGCTGTCACAGGGGTTCGACCCGGTGACCTTTGACGAGGAGGTCCGCCGCTACGGGGTGACGGTGGTGACCTACACGTGGGCGATGATGCGCGAGCTGGTCCGCCGGCCGGCGCCTCCGCGCCAGGCGCATTCGACGATCACCCTGTTCATGGGGTCGGGGATGCCCCGGGGGCTGTGGCGGCGGGTCCTGGACCGCTACCCGGGGACGCGGGTCCTGGAGTTCTACGCCGGAACCGAGGCCGACGTGGTCCTGGCCAACCTCTCCACCTCCAAGCCGGGCGCGCGCGGTCGTCCGCTGCCCGGCACGTCCGAGGTGCGGCTCGTCGACGTGGATCCCGACTCCGGCGCGATCGCCGTGGGACCGGACGGATTCGCCGTACCCAGCGAGGTCGACGCGCCCGGGATGCTCCTCACCCGGCCCCGCCTCGGGGTCGACGCCTCCGTGCGCCAGCTCCGTGGGGTGTTCCGTCCGGGCGATACCTGGGTGTCGACCAGTGACTACTTCGAGCGCGACCGGGACGGTGACTTCTGGATTCTCGGGGCGGCGAGCGCCGTGGTGCACACCGCGCACGGGCCGGTGTATCCGGTCCAGGTGGCCGACGCCCTCGGCGACCTGCCCCAGGTGGATCTGGCCGTGCTGTACGAGGTGCCCGGCGCCAGCGGCCCGGTCGCCGTCGCTGCGGTGAACACGTGGGGCTCCGAGGCGATCACCGCAGCCGACGTCGGTGGCGCTCTGGCGTCGGTCCCGCCGGCCGCACGGCCGGACATCGTCCACGTGGTCAAGGACATCCCGGTGACCAACTGGTACCGGCCCGACGCCAGCGGGCTCGCTGACCGGGGCCTACCGAAGGCCGGCCCGCGGACCTGGGTTCTCGATGCCGAGGCGGGTGGATACGTGCGGCTGACCAAGGCGGTGCGGGACGGGCTGGTTCCGTCGATTTCCTAAACCAGTATCACGGTCTCCTCGTGCTCGTTGGCGGTCACCTCGAGGTCGTCGTCCTTGAGCGCCAGGTAGCCGACGATCTCGGCCGCCCCGTGCTGCAAGGGGTACATGGTGACGATGTCCTCCAGGCGGGCGGTGCCGTGCACCGGGATCAGCGCGCGGATGCGGGTGGCCAGGCGCGCGGGGTCCACAACGACCTGGTTGACCAGCACGGAGGTGTCCACCTCCTCGGCCTCGACCGGCTCCAGATCACTGTTGACCTCGGAGGCCGGACGGACGGTGAACAGCGGACGATCCGTGGGCAGGGCGACGTCGATGCTGGTCTCCTCCAGCTCCAGCCCGAAGCCCGGCAACTCGCCCGCGCGCAGCTGCAGCGCGGTGGTCTCGATCTGGCGCACCAAGTCCAGCACGCGGCGGTTCTCCAGCCACACCTGGTCGTCGGTGAAGCGGCGCAGCTGCTCGGAGATGCTGCGGACCGTGTGCTGGGTGCGCTCGGCGGCCTCGGCCCAGCTGTGGTGGATCGTGCGCAGGCGGCGGTCGGCGCCGACCTCCTCGATGCCGGTCATGCGATCCAGCAGCATCGACAGCTCTTCTTGGCCCGAGGTGGACAGCAGTAGGTCGTAGAAGGCCTGGAAGCTGCGGCCCTGGTCGGAGGAGTCGATCATGCTGCGGCCGTGGACCAGCTCGGCCAGCAACTCGCCCTTGCTGCCCTGCCACGTGGCGATGCGCTCGCGCGCCGAGCGGTCCAGGGCGCGGAAGTTCTCCTCCACCTGACGGAAGTCGGCCAGCAGCTCGCGGGCGGTGGTGGCGAACTGCTGGTAGCGCTCGCGGACCGCGGTGCGGTCCAGCAGGCCGGAGGCCGGGTCCTGGCGGAGCTGGTCGATCTCCCGCTCGATGTCGCGCTTGCGGCGCTCGAGCTGGTCCAGGCGCTTGGCGGGGTCGGACTCGGTGCCCTGGGCGATCTGGCGCAGCAGGTCCACCGCGGTCTGCAGGCGCGACTCGGTGCCCACGAAGGACTGCTCGGCCAGGCCCTGCACCCACGCGTAGGCCTTCTCCAGGGCCGGGGTGGCGTCGTAGTGGATCTCGTCCGCGCCCAGCGGGTAGAAGCGGCGGAGGAATCCCGCCTCCGGGCCGGCCCAGTCCGCCAGATACTCGGCGGCCGTGCGCACGAATCGTGGGTTCTGCGGATCCTGGGTGTTGATCGCGTACAGCTGGTCGTCCAGCGCCGCGACGAGCTCACTCTCCGGGCTGGCGCCGCGGCCCTCCTCCACGAAGAACCGGCCCAGCACCGTGAGCAGCAGCGGCGCATGGGTGGCGCGCAGCATCCGCCAGGCGGGATGGCGCTCGCGCAGCGCCTCGATCTGCGCGTACTCCACGTGGGGCTCCTCGCGGTGGGTGGACTGTTGGTCTCGGCGGCTCGTGCGCCGAGGGGACAGTCTAGGAGTGAGGGGTGAGGGGTGAGG
>NZ_JADDKI010000441.1:0-5134 GCF_015356725.1 Dietzia sp. SYD-A1 | reverse complement strand
GAGCGGCGGAGGGCGCACACCGGCGGCTGCTGGGCGACGGGCGGGCGGCCCGGACCGTGACGGTCAAGATCAAGCGCGCGGACTTCACCTCGATGACGCGGTCGTTCACGTTGCCGGTGGGCACGACCTCGCTGGAGACGATCATCGCCGTCGCGCGGTCCCTGGCCCCCGACCCCGTGGACTTCGGCGCGATCCGGCTGCTGGGCGTGGGCCTGTCGGGACTGACCGAGATCCACCAGGACGCGCTGTTCGAGCAGGAGTTCCTGCCCGGGACGCGGCAGGGCCCCGGGCACGTCGACCTCGACGAGCTCCCCGACATCATCGGGGTCGGCACCACGGTCACGACCGATGACGAGGCCCCGGGCCCGGGTGCGGAGGCCGTGGACGACCCGCTCCCCGCCCCACCGGCGATCGGCGCGTGGCGTCAGGGACTGCAGGAGAGGTTCCGCACCGGTTCGGACGTCCGCCATCCCGCGTTCGGGCACGGCTGGGTCCAGGGCTCCGGCCACGGTCGGGTGTCGGTACGGTTCGAGACGGCGGTCACCGGCCCCGGTCGGATGCGGACCTTCGCCGAGGACGATCCCGACCTGGAGCTCGCCGACCCGCTGGACTCCCTGGGGTGGTGACGCGCGGGCCGAAGCGTCTGCACCTCAGCTGTAGAGGTGGTACCGGGACCACTGTGAGCGGACCTCGGCGGCGTCGGCGCGCGCGAGCAGCGCGGTGAGCAGGACCCGCGCCTGGGAGGAGCGCAGGTAACCGCAGCTCAGAACGCCTCGCCTCGCGAGATCCGCCCCGCCGCCGGGGCCCGAATACGTGGGCGTCGCCTCGCCTCTCGGAACACGGGTCGAGGTCGCCACCACGATGTCCGGGCGCTCCACGGACAGGTCCGCGACGGCCTCGGCCACAAGTGGGGGCAGGTTGCCGGACCCGGACCCCTCGAGGACCAGCCCGCGGGCCCCGGCGTCCACGCAGGCCCGCAGCGCCACGGCGTCCGAGCCGGGCGGGCAGGACACCACGTCCACCCGGGTCCCGGAGAACCGGGCCCGGCCGGGCAGGGTGGGTCGCTCGAGCTCCGGCGGCAGACCCTCGGCCGGCTGGTCCGGGGCGTTGCGGGCAAAGGCGACGGGCTCTGTGGTGTGCCACTTGCGGACCCCTCGGGCCTGGAGGATCGCCCGTCCCAGCACCACGAGGACGCCGAGACCACGTGAGACCGGGTCGGCCGCGAGCAGCACCGCGTCGAGGAGGTTCGCGGGCCCGTCGGACTCGGGGTGATCCGCGGGCAGCTGGGCACCGGTGACCGCCACCGGCCGGGGGTCGCTGTGGTGGAGGTCCAGCGCCATGACCGTCTCCTCCAGCGTGTCCGTCCCGTGGGCCACCACGACCCCGGCCACCTCCGGATCGGCGAGGACGTCCCCGACCGCGTCGACGAGGTCGTCCCACTCCGCGGGGCCGAACGTCGACGAGTCGGCGTCCAGCACGGCCCGCGCGCTCACCCGGATCGAGGCCGGCAGCGCCGAGCGCAGCCCGTCGAGCATGGCCTGCGTCGCCGCGGCCGAGTCGCCCGCCATCACCGCCCCTCCCGGCACCGTGGAGGCGGTGATCGTCCCGCCGGTGGTGCAGATCACGACGTGGGGGGTATCGGTGCTGGTCTGGACGCTGGTCACCCGGTCCACAGTGGTGGGCTCCGGGCCCGTCGTCAACCACCCGGGCCGTGGACGGTGGAACAATGGAGCGTCGGTATCCGTTGGGCTGCTGAACGGCCCGACAGTTGCACATCACGACGAAAGGACCAAGCGTGAGTCTTCGACGGACCATCGCCGCAGTCTCCCTCTCCGCCTTCGCCCTGGGCGGGCTCGCCGCATGCGGCGGGGATGACGACGGAGGGCGCGAGACGGCACCGGCCCCCACGGCGACCGAGCAGACGGCCGCCCCCGTGCCCACCGCCGAAGAGCTGACCCAGCTGCTCGCCCGGGCCTCCGACCCGGCGGTGCCGGTGGAGGAGAAGGTCGACCTGGTCGAGGGCGGGGCCGAGGCGCCGGAGCTCTTCGATCAGATCGCCGCGCTGAAGGCCGAGCAGGGCGCCGACGTGATCATCACCGGCGCCGCCGAGGGCGACATCCCCGGCACGCTCATCGCCAACGCGGTGATCATCCAGCCCGGCCAGGAGGACATCAACGTCCAGGCCCAGTTCATCCAGCAGGGCGGTCAGTGGCAGCTGCAGCAGTCCTTCGCCTGTGCGCTCATCACCAACGCGGGGCTCGAGCCACCGGCGACCTGCCAGGTCGCCTGATCTCCAGAGGAGCCCTCCGGGTCCCGCCCCTCGCCGGTCCTCACCCGGCGGTGCGGAACCGCAGCACCGAGTCCTCGACGTAGGTCGTGCGTCGGCCCGAACCCGGGTCCACGTACACGGCCCGCGTCGAGGACTCTGTGGTCCCGTCGACGGGCAGTGGCGCGCGGAGGTCCACGGTGAGTTCACCCGAGCCCGTCACCTCGTACGCCTCGACCTCCAGCGTGACGCCCGGGCCGCCATCCGGGGCCGGTGCGTCCAGGGTCGCGGCGGCCTCGGGGGCGTCCAGCTCCATCGTCACGGTGGCCACGTCGCCGTCGAGGGCGGCCAGCTCGTAGGTGACGGACCGCTCCGGCGCCACCGCGTCGTCGACGCTCCGGGTGACGGTCCACCGGGCCCCCACCCCGATCGCCTCGGTCGGCCACGCGACGGTCGCGTCGGACACGGCGTTCGCCGTGATCTCGACCCCCGCCCGTGCGGCATCCGTCGCGGTGGCCGGCGCCTCCAACGTCAGGCCGCGCACGATGCCGTCGGCACTGCGGGTCCAGGTGACCGCGAACCCGGGTGCGGTGGCGAACTGGGCGGAACGGAGCTCGTCCACGGAGGTGAAATCCCGGGCCGTGACGGTGGCCCGCTGGGCGCCGTCCACGTCCGGCTCCGACAGGCCCTCAACGGTCAGCGTCTGCTCGGGGGTCTCGTCGAGCCTCGGCTCCGCGCCCGGGACGGTCGTGCGAGCCGACGCGGATCTGGTGATGGCGACGGTCACGGCGTCTCGGGACGGGGAGTAGGCCATCACCCGCAGCTCCCCCGAGCCCTCGTCGAGGAGCTCGACCGTGGGGGCGGGTCCGGGGTCGACCTCCACCGCGGGCTCCAGAGCCCGATCCTCCTGAGCGGCGACGGCGTCGTCCCCGGGGGGGTCGCCCTCGTCCGCGCACGCGGCGGTGGAGGCCACGAGCGCGGTGGCCAGTGCGGCGACGAGCAGTCGCTGACCGGCCCGCACGGGTCGGGGACGGCCGGAGGCGGAGGGCGTTCGGAGGTTCACGACCCCCGAGCCTAGAGGGTCCGCCCACCGGGCCCGGCGGCCCCGCCGGGGGATCAGGGATACTGGAGCGCATGACGGAGACCAACGGGACGCGGTCCGATGCGGCGGGGACGACGCCCGGTGGGACCGGTGCCCGATACTTCAGGGCGGGGCCGGTCGCCATGCTGATGATCGCGGCGGCGATCGTGGCGGTGGATCAGGTGACCAAGGCGCTGGCGGTGTGGGGTCTCGAGGGGCAGGACCCGATCCGGATCGTCGGTGATTCCGTGCGGCTCCTCCTGCTCCGCAACCCCGGCGCGGCCTTCTCGATGGGCACGGGGTCGACAGTCGTGCTGAGCATCGTGGCCACCGTGGTCGTGGTGGGACTGCTGTGGTTCTCGCGGCGGGTCCACTCGAGGTGGTGGGCGTGGGGGCTCGGGTTGATCCTGGGTGGCGCCGCGGGCAACCTCGTGGACCGGTACGTCCGGGCCCCCGGCTTCCTGGAGGGCCACGTGGTGGACTTCGTCTCGGTGGGGTGGTGGCCGGTGTTCAACGTCGCCGATTCGAGTCTGGTCATCGGTGTGATCGTGGTGGCCGTCGCCGTGGTCAAGGGAGTGGAGTTCGACGGCTCGCGGGGGCCAGTGGAGAAGGGCGGGGCGGATGGGTGAGCTGCGCACCTTCCCCGTCCCAGACGGTCTCGACGGGATGAGGGTGGACGCCGGTGTCTCCCGCCTCCTCGGGCTGTCCCGGACCGCGGTCGCCGATCTCGCCGGGCAGGGCAAGGTGTTGGTCGACGGCCGGGCGGTGGGGAAGTCGGACAAGCTCACCGGGATGTCGTGGATCGAGGTCGAGATGCCCGATCCGCGGGCCGAGCCCGCGGTGGTCGCAGAGCCGGTCGAGGGGATGGCCGTCGTCTACTCGGATGCCGACCTCGTCGTCGTCGACAAACCCGTCGGCGTGGCGGCGCACGCCTCGGTGGGCTGGACCGGCCCCACCGTGATCGGTGGGCTGGCGGCCGCCGGATACCGCATCTCCACCTCGGGGCCGCCGGAGCGCAAGGGGATCGTCCACCGACTCGACGTGGGCACGTCCGGACTGATGGTGGTGGCGGCCTCCGAGCGGGCGTACACGCTGCTCAAACGGGCGTTCCGCGACCGCACCGTGGACAAGACCTACCACGCGCTCGTCCAGGGCCACCCCGATCCGCTGTCCGGGACGATCGACGCGCCCATCGGCCGCCACACGTCCAACGACTGGCGGTTCGCGGTCACCTCGGACGGCAAGCACTCCATCACGCATTACGACACGCTCGAGGCGCACCAGGCGGCAACGCTCGTCGAGGTCAAGCTCGAGACCGGTCGAACCCATCAGATCCGCGTCCACTTCTCGGCCCTCCACCACCCGTGCGCGGGCGACCTCACCTACGGCGCGGACCCGGTGCTGGCGAGGCGGTTGGGGCTGGAACGGCAGTGGCTGCACGCGGTGGGGCTCGGGTTCGATCACCCCGGCACGGGTGAACGCGTGGACTTCACCAGCCCGTACCCTGACGATCTCCAGCACGCGCTGGACGCCCTCCGCGCCGCGTGACCGGCCCTGCCCCGGCAGCCGACCGCTCCACGCCCCGGTCGGTCGCGCTGAGGGCTCTTTCGAGCGTGGGCGTCGGCGTGGTGATCGTCCTGGCGCTGGTCGCCGTCCTCACCGCTTTGCGCACCGAGCTGCCGCGCAATCCCGGGGTGATGAGCGATGCGCTGGGACCCGAGAACGGCGAACTGGTCGACGACTACCTGGCGCGTGCCGCGGGCTCCCTGGTCGACGACGGCGAGGCG
>NZ_JADDKI010000440.1:0-1716 GCF_015356725.1 Dietzia sp. SYD-A1 | reverse complement strand
GGATTCCGGGAGCGGGGGCACCGCCGGGTGGCCGTTGCGACGCACCTGCTCGCTCCCGGGTTCTTCGCGGATCGTCTGGCGGCGGCCGGAGCGGACGCGACCTCGCGGCCGCTCGGCGCCAACCCGGAGATAGTCGATCTGATCGTCCGGTTATATCGAGAGAATTCGGCGGGATTAACCGCCTCTCCGAACCGGGAGTTCTCGACACGGTAAAGGTCAGACTATTATCGACATTGGTCAACTAATGTGATCACGCATAATATGCAGAAATTGTGCATACTGTTGTGCAGTAGTAACGGCAACCAGCTAGGGAGTGACAGTGGCGCAGCAATTCCAGGTCAAGTACATCGATGACCTCGACGGAACAGAACTGGGTGACGAGGCTAATTCCCTCTCGTTCGCCTTCGAGGGCAAGGAATACTCCATCGACCTGAGCGACGAGAACGCCCAAGCCTTCCGGGATGTCATGGCCCCGTACATCGCCGCTGGTCACCGCGTGACCGCGACCAGGGGCAAGCCGGCTCGCAAGGCTGCCGCCAAGTCCTCGTCGGGCGATACCAAGATCATTCGTGAATGGGCGAGGGAAAACGGCTTCGAGGTCTCCGACCGTGGCCGCATCCCGGCCGACGTGATGGAGGCCTACGCCGCCGCGAACTGACCACGCAATCGAGGGCCCGCATCCCCGGTGACGGGGTGCGGGCCCTCGTTCTATTCGCAGGTCTCCCCACCCGGCGGACACGCCCCACCCGGTCGGCGACCGGAATTGGTGGAAGGACGCGGTGACGCCGCGGGAATTGTCCGCTCAGAGCTGAGTGATCGGTGCGTTCAGGTGCGACAGGGCGGCGGCGACGAGTCCCGCGCGGATCCCCGCGTAGTTGGCCCCACGGAGCGGAGCCATCTCCGCCGCCACCGCCACGGCGCGGTCCAGCACCGCGTCGGCCTCGGCCGCCTCGTGGACGATCCCGGCCTCGATCGCGTCGGACGCCGGGTAGCGCCTCGAGGTGAGCATCGCCGTGCTCGCCACCCCGGGCGTGAGGCGTGTGGTGATGAGCGCGTTCATCCCCGGGGGGAACGGCATGCCGAGCTGCGCCTCGGGCAGGTTCCAGAATCCGCGATCGGCGCGCATGACGCGGTGGTCGTGAGACAGGGCCAGCATCGCGCCGGCTCCGAAGGCGTGGCCGTTGATCGCCGCGACCGTCGGTAGTTCGAGCCGCAGGACCCGGGCGAACAACCGCTGGGCCCGTGAGACGTACGCGGGCAGTCCGGTGGGATCGGAGGCGACGACCGACAGGTCGAGACCGTTCGAGTAGAACTTCCCGGCCCCGGTCGTGACCAGTGCCGCCGGTCCTTCGGACGCCTCGACCTCGGTGAGCGCGGCGTCGAGGGAGTCCAGGAACTCCGGGGAGAAGGCGTTGTCCGGGGCGTCCGCCGGGTCGTCCGGCTCGGCGAAGCGGAGGACGAAGACGGAATCGTGACGGTTGAGAGTGGGCATGGGTCACAGCGTAGAGCCACGGGAACGCCGTCACGGCAGGTGGGACACCGTTGTCACGGCGTCCGCGGGAGGCGCGGCGCGACCGCGGGGGCAGGGGACGGGCGGCGCGCCGGCGGTACGGCAACAGTGTTTTCGGTGGACACGCCACGGCGTTGTGACGCGATCGCGACGTCGTCGTCGTACTCTTCCCGGGTGACCCGTTCCCCCTCCCGCGGCACCTCCGG
>NZ_JADDKI010000439.1:0-307 GCF_015356725.1 Dietzia sp. SYD-A1 | reverse complement strand
CAGCCTGTAGGTCGCCCGGGCCTGCCAGTTCAGGCGATCTGGAGGCCGCCGAGCCCGGTGGCGCCGATATGACCGTGGAGCTTTCGCAGGTTGTGGCAGGCAGCGAGCAGTAGCCATTCACCGCGGGCGGCGTCCAGACCGCGAATCAGGAGTTGCTTGCCGTTCTGCAGGGTGCTCATCTGTCCGAAGACCGGTTCGACGATCGCTTTGCGCCGGGCGTAGACCGCTCGGCCTTTCTTCGTGGCGAGCTTGCGGGCCATGCGCTGCTTGTCCGTGGCGCTGGCCGGGATCGGTCCCCGGGGGGCGA
>NZ_JADDKI010000438.1:0-443 GCF_015356725.1 Dietzia sp. SYD-A1 | reverse complement strand
AGTCCGTCGGCGGTGGCCCGGCCGGGTACCTGGTGCTCGCGGTGCTCACGCCCGCGCTGCTCTCGGCGATCGTGGTGGCGGGGCGCGCGGCACCGGTCGTCTCACCCCGTTCCGCGGGAGCGGACATCGACCCGCGACCCCGGATCGCGCTCGCCGACTTCCGTCCGACCCGGCAGTACTGCTGGGCGTGGGCGCTCCGGTTCCTCATGAACCTCACCAACGCGATCCTGCTGATCTACCTGTTCTTCTTCCTCGACACCGTGGTCGGGGTGGCCGACCCCGGGAACGCGGTCCTCATGATCACCGTCGTCACCCTCGTCCTCTCCGCGGTGTGCGCGGCGACGGCGGGGACGTTCTCCGACCGGCTCCGCCGCCGCCGCGAGTTCGCCGCCGCCGGGGCACTGATCACCGCCGGCGGGTTGACCGGCCTCGCGGCGTCCACC
>NZ_JADDKI010000437.1:0-3383 GCF_015356725.1 Dietzia sp. SYD-A1 | reverse complement strand
ACCCCACGCCGCCACCCCCGGGGGTCGGGTCAGCGGACGGCGGCGGTCACAGCGGGGCGATGGGGTGCTTGCGCGGGGGCTCGTTGCGGATCTTGTCGCGCAGCTGGGCTAACGCGCCGCGCAGGACCAGACGAGTCTGCGACGGCTCGATCACCGCGTCGATGTACCCGCGCTCGGCGGCCGAGTACGGGGTCGCGATGAACTCGTTGTACATGTCGATCAGCTGCTTGCGGAGCTTGGGCCCCTCCTCCGGGCCCGCCTCCTCGATCTGCCGACGCTGCAGCAGATCCACCGCGCCCTCGGCCCCCATCACCGCGATACGGGCGGTGGGCCAGGCGAAGTTCAGGTCCCCGCCAAGGTTCTTGGACCCCATCACGGCGTAGGCGCCGCCATAGGCCTTGCGGACGACGAAGGTCACCTTGGGCACCGAGGTGGCGGCCACCGCGTACCCCATCTTGGCGCCGCGGTGGATGATGCCGAGCTTCTCCTGCTGGACACCCGGCAGGTACCCGGGGGTGTCGACCACGTAGACGATCGGGATCGAGTAGGCGTCACACAGCATCATGAACCGGGTGGCCTTCTCCGAGGCGTCGATGTCCAGGGATCCCGACAGGTGAAGCGGCTGGTTGGCCACGACGCCGACCGACTCGCCGTCGACCCGGGCGAAGCCGGTGATGATGTTCTGGGCGAACTGCCCCGAGGTCTCGACGAACTCGCCGTCGTCGAACATCCGGATGAGCAGGTCGTGCATGTCGTACGCCGCGTTGTCCGAGTCCGGGATGATCGAGTCGAGTTCCAGGTCGGAGGCGGTGGTCGACGGTTCGAGCCCTGGATTGATCCTCGGCGCCTTCTCGGCGGCCGAGGAGGGCATGAAGCTGAGTAGGTTCCGCACGTACATGAACGCGTCGTGCTCGCTCACGGCCACGTGGTTGACGTTGCCGTTCTTGGCCTGCTGCAGGGCGGAACCGAGGTCATCCATCGAGATGTCCTCGCCGGTGACCTGCTTGATCACGTCCGGACCGGTGACGAACATGTACGCCTGGTCCTTGACAGCCACCACGAAGTCGGTGGTGACGGGCGCGTAGACGGCGCCACCCGCGCACTTGCCCAACATGATCGAGATCTGCGGGATGTACCCGGACGCCGGGTACTGACGCTTGGAGATCTCCGAGTAGTAGGCCAGGGAGGTGACGGCGTCCTGCACGCGAGCTCCACCCGAGTCGTTGATCCCGATGATGGGACACCCCACCTTGAGGGCGAAGTCCATGATCGCGCAGACCTTCTTGCCGAAGCCCTCGCCCACCGACCCGCCGAACACCGTGTTGTCGTGCGCGTACACGACCACGGGTCGCCCGTCGATCGTGCCGCGCCCGGTCACCACACCGTCCCCGAACGGGTTGTCCGGGTTACCGGGAGCCTTCGCCAGCTGGCCCATCTCCACGAAGCTGCCCGGGTCGAGCAGCTCCGCGATGCGCTCCCGCGGCGGCGTGTGGCCCGCGGCGTCGCGTCGGGCCCTGGCCCGCTCGCTGCCCGGGTCCCGGGCCTGCTCGGTCTTGACCCGCAGTTCTGCGAGCTTCTCCGCGGTGGTCCTAGCCGTCACGCGTCCGATCCCTTCAGTACTCCCGCGTCGATCTCCGAGAGCCGACGCGCCAGATGCTTACCGACCGTACCGACCACGGGTTCATCGACCACCGCGAGGTGGTCTCCCTTGAGCTGGACCACCTCGAGATCGGAGACGATCCGGCCCCAGCCGCCGTCGGGGTCCACGTGCGCGTACCGGGGCTCGAGCTCGATCGCCCCCTCGTGCATCCGCTCGGCGCGGTAGAGCACGAAGGAGACCTCCGCGCCGACCCCGGACCACGCGGACAGGTCCGCGCTCTGGAGGATGCGGTTGTCGACGAAGCTCGCGCGCTGGTGTTCGATGACTCCGCCGCCCATGGCGTTGGCCTCCGCGCCCAGGCCCTCGAGAAGCATCCCCAGCACCCCGTCCTCCCCGTGCTCGGCGAGGAACTCCCGCGGCACCTCCACGTCCAGGCCGTAGGTCCGCTTGGCGAACTCGGAGTAGCGCCGCCAACGGGCCTCAGCCTCGTCGAGCGTGTCCGGGACCGGCTCGGACGGCTGCACGGTGTCCAGGAGGGCCACCAGCGCCACGACGTCGTCGGCGGCCCGCAACTGACGCGCGACCTCGACCGCCAGTGCCCCGCCGAAGGACCAGCCGCCCAGCGCGACGGGGCGCCCGGAGGCGATCTCCCGGATCCTGTCCAGGTACCCGGCGGCCCTCTCCTCGAGAGAGCCCTCGGTGCGCTCGACACCGTAGACCGGGGTGTCGCCGTCGAGCCGGTCGACCAGCGGTTCGTACACGAACGACGACCCCCCGGCCGCGTGGAACAGGAACAGGGGTGTGCTGTCGGGGGAGCCCTCGCGCAGGACCCGGATGTTGCCCTCGACCGCCACCTCGGTGAACGGCCGCAGCAGGTCGGCGACCTCCGCGATCGTCGTCGCGCCGGCCAGGTGCTCGGCAGAGATCTCGCCTCCACAGCGGGCCGACAGCCGCTCGGCCAGCGCGGTCCGGGTGACGTCGTCGATCGCGGGGAGGGCCCCGGTCACCCCCGGTGCCGCCGCGCCGGTGACCACGGCCCACGCACCGAAGGCCATCCGCTCGGTGTCGTCACGCGGCGCGATGGCGACCTCGGGGACGGTGTCCGCACCGGCACCACCCTCGTGCGCGTCGCCACCGGCGGGCGCCTGGCCCTTGAGTGCCGCGAGGTCGACCACGCCCTCCCCGCGGGCCTGCTGATCCGCGAGCTCGCCGACCTTCTCCGGGTTCTCCACGGCGAAGGTCACCATCTGGACGACGTCGTTCATCGAGGCGTCCCGCATCGCCTGCAGCTCGAGCGGCGGGATGGAGAACTCGTGCTCGACACGGTTCTTGATGCGCACGGCCATGAGCGAATCCAGGCCCAGGTCGAGCAGGGGCAGTTCTCGCGGAAGGTCGTCGGGACTGTAGCCCATCGAGGACCCGACGATCCGGGCCAGACGGTCGCCGATCGACTCGCCCGATTCCGGGCTCCAGCGGGTGTCCGACTCGTCGTCCTCACCCTCCACCACCGGCGCGTCCGACTCGGCCGACACGTAGTGCGGCCCCGGTTGGTCGTCCGGGTCGATCGGGGTCCCCCCGCTCACCGCACACTCGGCGACGAGGGTGAAGGACTGCGTGACACCGTCGCCGGTGTGCGCGTGCACCTGCAGCGAGGCTCCCCCGGGGTGCGGGGTCATGGTGGTGGTGACCGCGCCCGCCACCGGGAGGACGCCGGGGCGGTCGACGGCGGTGAGGACGGCTCCGTCCAGGACGGACGCGGCCGCCGCCGTCATCAGCGCGTCGA
>NZ_JADDKI010000436.1:0-433 GCF_015356725.1 Dietzia sp. SYD-A1 | reverse complement strand
CCCTGCTCGCGGAGCACGGCGAGGAGTTCGCCTCCCGCCTGCCCGGGCAGGTCGTGTTGATCTGCCAGTCGGGCAACCGCGCCCGCCAGGCCGGTGAACGACTCGAGGCCGTGGGCGTCGACC
Source organism: Dietzia sp. SYD-A1 (assembly GCF_015356725.1). Lineage (NCBI taxonomy): Bacteria > Bacillati > Actinomycetota > Actinomycetes > Mycobacteriales > Dietziaceae > Dietzia > Dietzia sp. SYD-A1. The sequence goes on along the minus strand of NZ_JADDKI010000436.1, from coordinate 310 downwards.
CCGACTCGGTGACCGTCCTCGACGGCGGGATCGCCGCGTTCGAGTCCGCCGGTGGCGAGATCGTCCGCGGAAAGGGCGTCTGGGCGATGGACAGACAGGTCCGGATGGTCGCCGGCTCGCTCGTCCTGGCCGGCGTCACCGCATCCACGCTCGCCTCGCCGAAGTTCGCCTACTTGGCGGGAGCGATCGGCGCCGGGCTCACGTACTCCGCCGCGAGCAACTCCTGCGCCATGGCTGCGGCCCTGGCCCGGATGCCGTGGAACCGCTCGGCCGACGAGCCCGGTCTCGGGTCCGTCCTGGACTCCCTGCC
>NZ_JADDKI010000435.1:0-2735 GCF_015356725.1 Dietzia sp. SYD-A1 | reverse complement strand
GGCCGGGCCCCACCTGCGCTCGGTGCTCCTCGCGGCCGGCTCCGCCGTGTGCCGCCAGGTGGCCTTCCGCGCGGTGGCGGCGGGATACCGGGTCGCAGTGGTCACAGACGTCCCGGACCGCTGGCGATCACTGTCGGCGATCGCCGACGAGACCAGGTACCGGATCGTTGCCGCTGACGCCTCTGATGTGGGCACACCGGTGGACGCGGTGTTCTGGGACGTCGACGGTGCCCTCAGTGAGGGTCGGATCGACGCACTAGCCGGACCCGGTGGTCCTGACGTGACGCCACCGACCGTGATCCGGGTCGACGCCGACTGGGACCTGTCCTCGACCGGCGGGGCGACGACGTCGAACCCGCCCGACCTGGTGCTCGACGGCCGGATACCGGGATGGATCTCCGTGGAACCCCGTTCCGGGCCCACCCGGCGGGTGTCCGTGGTGACCGGCCCGGGCGAAGACGCCTTCGTCGGCACCGTACCGGGGCCGGGCCAGAGTCAGGCCTCGGCCGATCTCACACCCGCAGGTGCTGAACCTTCCGCCAGCCCGGATCGTCGGTGACCGTCAGGGTCACCTCGCCCTGGTCCCAGCCGGAGCAGGCCACGCGCAGCTGCTCGTGCGCGGGGGTCGTGGAGTCCACGTAGAAGTGCAGGAGCCGGCGGCCGTTGCAGCTCTCGGCGCCCACGCACTCGCCTGTGCCCTCCAGCCGGTCGACCAGGTGGTCCTCGAGGTCCCGCAGCCCGGGCAGTGAGCCCGACCCCGGCAGCCCACAGTCCTCGACATCCGTATAGGGCACGTGGACGGCGACGTGCCGGTCGAACTCCGGTGCCGAGAGCGCCACCAGGGGCACGCGCACCACGGCGACCATCGGGCCCTGCGAGGTGTCGCCGTGCAGGATCTGCCAGGCCGGCTCCCCCGCCTCGTCGGTGTTCTCCTGCTCTATCTCCCGCAGGATCCCGGGCAGCGCGTACAGCGACACCGCATCGTCCCCCGGGGCCGTGGCGTTGGAGCGGATCGTGCCCACCCACGTCTCCACCGCGGCCTCGCCGCACATCGCGTCGAGCAACAGGTAGGCGGCGATCGAGGGATCGGATCCCACCAGTCCAGCGAACCCGGGATGGTGGACGGTCACGTCGGCCCGGGAGAGCCCCACGTCCACCACCACCTCCGCCTCGTCGAACCCCAGCCGCCGGTCGCGGAAGTGCATGGCGCGCCCGGGGACCGGGTCACGCAGGTCGGCGTATGTCCACTCGGAATCGTCGGGCGGGGCCTGGGCGAGCCAGCGGCGCGCCACCCCGCGCAGTTCCGGCACCCCGGCCGCGGTGACGGTCAGCCGGTGCGGATCACCCTCGGATGCGGGGACGAACTCCCACGACAGACCGGGATCGATGGCCTCGATGAGCGAGGTGATCTCCGGGACCACCCGGCGGGCGTTCCCCGACTCGATCGCGGCGGTCGTACGACGACACCCGCCCTCGGACCACCACCGCCAGAAGGTGGCCACGGCCCGCTCCGAACGCAGCCTGGCGGTCTCGATGCGGACGCCGGACAGGTCCATCGACCTGGAGAGTTGTCGGGGTCGTGCCGCGCCGATCGCCATCCGTTCTCCCTCCGTCCGTCACGGTCCGTCCGCCTCGTCTGAATCCAGTATCCGGATATCGCGCCTCTCGTGCCCGGAAGCGGCACACCCGGGACCGGATTCGGGCCGAGCGTGCGGGTCGGCTGGCCGACCGCACAACGGGTGCGCGAGCGCGCCCACACTGGAAGAGTCTCGGGTATGTCCACGCCCCACGGATCCCCCGACGCCCAGGCCCCCGACGCCCAGTCCGGCCCGCGCGTCCTCGTCATCGGCGCGACCGGGTACATCGGCTCCCGCCTCGTCCCCCGTTTGCTCGCGGACGGCGCCCGTGTCTCGGTCCTGGCGCGCACCCCCGCCCGGCTCGACGACGTGCCCTGGCGGGATCAGGTGACCATCCACGAGGGCGGACTGGGGGACGAGGCCGCGTTGACCGAGGCGCTCGCCGGCGTCGACGTGGCCTGCCACCTCGTCCACTCGATGGGTCACACTGCGGACTTCGAGCGGGAAGAACGCGAGACCACCGAGATCTTCGTCCGGGCCGTCGAGGCCGCCGGGGTGGGGCGCATCGTGCACCTGTCCGGGCTGCACCCGGAGGGCGAGACGGACCTGTCGACGCACCTGCGCTCGCGCGTCGAGGTGGGGCGGATCATGCTGGCCTCGTCCGTGCCGGCGCTGGTGATCCAGGCCGGGGTCGTGATCGGCTCGGGGTCCGCGTCCTTCGAGATGATCCGGCATCTGACCACCCGGCTCCCCGGCATGGTCACCCCGAAGTGGGTGAGCAACCGGATCCAGCCGATCGCCGTCCGGGACGTGGTCCACTACCTCGCCGCCGCCACCACGGTTCCCCTCGAGGGCGAGCTCGCCGACGGCCGCGTGATCGACGTGGGCTCCCCCGACGTGCTGACCTACGGGCAGATGATGCAGATCTACGCCGAGGAGGCCGGGCTGCACCGCCGGCTCATGGTCCCCGTCCCCGTACTGACCCCCAAGCTGTCCTCGCTGTGGATGGGTCTGGTCACCCCCCTCGAGACCGGCCTGGCCCGGCCGCTGGTGGAATCGCTGCGCTGCGAGGCGATCGTCCTCAACGACGACGCCGACGAGGTGCTCGGCGCCCCGCCCGGCGGCCGCACGAGCTATCGGCAGGCCCTGCGCGAGGCC
>NZ_JADDKI010000434.1:0-4534 GCF_015356725.1 Dietzia sp. SYD-A1 | reverse complement strand
CCCGTACCCCACCCGAAGGACCGGCCGAGCACCACGGCGGGGATCACCGCCACGGCCACCAGCATCGCGGCGTAGGGAGCGGCCTGCGAGTAGGCCGCCACCTCCGTGTGGGACCACATGGCGGTGGCCAGGGTCTGCGTCCCCGTGGGGCGGAGTAGAAGGGTCGCCGGGAGTTCCTTGGCCACGCTGAGGAACACCAGGCTCCCCCCGGCGAGGACGCCCGGCATCGACAGCGGCGCGACCACGCGGACGAAGGTCCGGAACCGGCCCGACCCCAGCGCCCCCGAGGCGTCCTCGAGGGCGGTCGGTATCGCGCCGATCGCGGACCGGACCACTCCCACGGCGAGCGGGAGGAACAGCACCACGTATCCGAACACGAGCATGGGGACCTGCTGGTACAGGCCGGGAACCAATCGGATCCCCACGAACACGACGGCCAGTCCGACCGTGATACCGGGCAGGGCGAAACCGATCTGGGCGACCGCCTCGGTGGTCCGGGCGAGCGGGCCGTCCGACCGCGCCGCGAGGATCCCGATGGGAAGGGCCAGCACGATCGTCACCAGCGCCGCGATGCCGGACACGCCCGCGGTCGTGGCCGCGGCCGAGAGGACCGGATCCCACGAGACGTCGACCTCGGCGGCGGCCCGCACCCACCGGACCAGGCCGACGAGCGGGGCGAGAACGCCGCCGGCCAGGACCACCCCCACCACCAGCAGCGCCGGCGGCATGAACCGTCCGAGCCGGACGCGGTCCGGGAGAGAGTCCACCCCGGCGCCGACCCTCGCCACCTCGCCCCGTCGGGCCCGCCGCTCTCCCACCATCACCACGAGCGCGACCAGGATGAGCACACAGGCCAGGACCGCCGCGGGCACCCTGTCGAACGAGGCCCGGTAGCTGTGGTAGATCCCGACGGTGAACGCGTCGAACCGCAGCATGGCCACCGCTCCGAAGTCCGAGAGCGTGTACAGGGCCACCAGGAGCGCCCCGGCCGCGACCGCGGGCCTGATCTGGCGCAACGTCACACCGAGCACGGCCCTGACCGACCCGCGGCCCAGCGTCCGTGCGACCTCCTCGAGACCGGGGTCGACGCTCCGCAGTGCCGCGGCGGCGGGGAGGTAGACGTACGGGTAACACGAGATCGTCAACACGACGACCGACCCGGGCAGACCGAGGAACCGTGGGAAGTCCGCCACCCACAGGTAGCCGAGGACGTAGGACGGCATGGCGAGCGGCACGCAGAGCAGCGCTCCGATCAGCGGCGCACCGGGGAGATCCGTCCTCACCGTCAGCCACGCCAGGGTCACGCCCACCACCACACTCGCCGCGGTGACCAGCACCACCAGCACGACGGTGTTGACCAGCAGTTCGGCGGACCGACCGGACCGGACCACCTCGAGGGCGTAGGCCGGGCCACGTTCCCCCGCACGGATGAACAGATAGACCAGCGGGATGAGGGCCGCGGAGCACGCCACAGTGGCGGCCGCCCCGAGGAGGGGGCGGCCGCCACGCAGACGGGGACGGGCGTCTATGGCGGAACCGTCAGATCATGCCCACGCGAGTGAGCATCTGCTGGGTCTGCTCGAGCCCGTCCAGGTCCCCGAGATCGATATCGGGCCCCCCGAGGGACTCGAGTGGGGGCAGACCGACGGCGTCCGAGGTGATGCCCGGCACGACCGGGTACTCGCTGTCCTCCTCGAGGAAGTAGAGCTGGGACTGCTCCCCGAGGAGCTCCTGGACCACCCGGAGCGCGTCCTCCTGGCGGTCCGACGAGGCGAGCACACCGACGCCGGCCACGTTGACCAGCGCACCGGGATCGCCCTTGGTCAGGTAGTGCACCCGCGCCCGCATGTTCTCCTCGCCCTTCTCCTGGGCGGTGTTGTACCAGTAGTAGTGATTGGTCAGTCCGAGCTCGACGTCGCCGGTGTCGGCCGCCTCGAGGAGCGCCACGTTGTTGTCGTAGGTCTTCGGCTCGTTGGCCAGGAAGTCGCGGAGCCACTGCTCGGCCGCCTCGTCGCCGCGGTCGACCCGCAGTCCGGTGACGAAGGACTGGAACGAGGCGTTGGTGGGGGCGTACCCGACCTTGCCCCTCCACTCGGGCTCGGTGAGGGCGTCGATGGTGTCCGGGACCTCGGACTCCTCGAGCACCTCCGAGTCATAGACCAGCACGCGGGCGCGCAGGCTCGTCGCGACCCAGGTCCCGTCGGTCGCCCGGTACTGGGCGGGGACCTGCGCGATCGTCGCCTCGTCGAGCGGCTCGAGCAGACCCTCCTTGGACAGGGCGCCGAGCGCACCTGCGTCCTGGGAGAAGAAGATGTCGGCGGGGCTGGCCTGGCCCTCCTCCGCGATCTGGGCGGCCATCTCGGGGGTGCTCGCGTACCGCACCTCGAGGTCGATACCGGTCCTCTCCCCGATCTGCGCCAGCAGCGGGCCGACGAGGTTCTCGCTGCGGCCCGAGTAGACCACCAGCGCATCGGAATCGTCTCCGGCACCGTCCGTGGTGCAGGCCGCCAGCCCCACCACCAGCGAACCGACGGCGGCGAGCGCGGCCAGGCGGCGTCGCATCATCAGGGTTCCTCCCTCACAGTCCCGGTGCCGCGTCGCCGACACCGGGTGTGAGCTTAGCCTAAACTTATTCGAGGCTTCACCCCGGTCCACCCGCCCCGGATCAGTCCAGGTCGTCGTGCCGCATGAGCTGGCGCGCGGCCTCCGTGATCGACCCGGTCATCGAGGGGTAGACGGAGAAGGATCCGGCGAGGTCGCCCACTGTGAGCTGATTCCGCACGGCAACGGAGACGGGCAGGATGAGCTCGGACGCGGTGGGGGCCACGATCACCCCACCGATCACCACCCCGGAGGCCGGTCGGCAGAAGAGCTTCACGAAACCGCGGCGGAGGCTGCGCATCTTCGCGCGGGGGTTGCCCGCCAGCGGGTACACCTCGACGCGGGCGGGGACCTCCCCGCTCTCGATCTGCGCGTGGGAGATGCCGACGGTGGCGATCTCGGGTCGGGTGAAGACCGCCGATGCGACGGTGCGGAGTTTGATGGGACTGACCCCTTCGCCCAGCGCGTGGTACATCGCGATGCGACCCTGCATCGCCGCCACCGAGGCCAGGGGGAACAGATCGGTACAGTCCCCGGCGGCGTAGATGCCGGCGGCGGTGGTGCGGGAGACGCGGTCGACCTTGATGTGCCCGCTGCGCTGGACCTCGATGCCGGCGCTCTCCAATCCCAGGTCACCGGTGTTGGGTACCGAACCCACGCACATCAGGGCATGCGACCCCTTGACGGTCCGGCCGTCGCCCAGTCGGACGATGATCCCGTCCTCGTGGTGCTCGACCGCGTCCGCGCGGGCGTGCTTGACCAGAGCGACGCCACGCTCGCTGAGCGCCTCCTCCAGCACCAGCGCCGCGTCGGCGTCCTCGTGGGGCAGGACGCGGTCGCGGCTGGAGACCATGGTGACCTTGACGCCCATCTCCGTGAACGCGGAGACGAACTCGGCACCGGTCACACCGGACCCCACGACCACCAGATGCGAGGGGAGCTCGGTGAGGTCATAGAGCTGCCGCCAGGTCAGGATCCGCTCCCCGTCCGGCTCCGCGCCGGAGATGATGCGCGGATTGGAACCGGTGGCGATCAGCACCACGTCCGCGTCGAGGATCTTCTCCTGGCCGTTGTCCAGGGACACGAGCACGCGGTGCGAGGCCATTCCCGGCCGCGAATCGTGCAGCCGCGCGGTACCCGACAACAGCCGCACGCCCTCGCGCTGGAGCTGGGACCTGATGTCGGCGGACTGGGCGCGGGCCAGTGACTTGACCCGGCCGTTGACCTGGCCGAGCCGGTAGGCGGTGGGGTCGAAGTGCATCTCGACGCCCATCTCCTCGGCGCGGCGCATGTCCGTGCGCACGCCCGTGGTCGCGATGAACGTCTTGGAGGGCACGCAGTCGGTGAGCACGCAGTTCCCGCCGATCCCCTCGGCGTCCACGATCGTGACATCCGCACCGTACTGGGCGGCCACCAGGGCGGCCTCGTAACCGGCGGGACCGCCGCCGATGATGATGATGCGCTGCGTCACAGGTGGTCCTCCACGGGTCACGGGGTCGGGGCCGGGCGCCGCGGGCCACTGTGGTGGACCGCGTCGCGTCCGCCGTACACGGTAGTCGAACCGGCGGCACGGGGCCGGAGGACGCCGGGGCCACACCCGGCCGAGGGACTACTCTGGTCGCCGTGCCTCTCTACGCCGCGTACGGGACCAACATGCATCCCGAACAGATGAACGCCCGCGCGCCGCACTCACCGTTCGCCGGAACCGCGTGGCTGCACGGCTGGCGTCTGACCTTCGCGGGCGAGGACCCGACATGGGAGGGCGCCGTCGCCACGGTGGTCGAGGACCCGGAGTCGAAGGTGTTCGTGGTGCTCTACGACGTCCCCGACGACGACGCCCGCGCCCTCGACCGGTGGGAGGGCACGGACTCGATGCCGGCCCGGAAGATCCGGGTCCGGGTGGAGCGCCGTCCCGCCGTCCCCCCCGGGCCCC
>NZ_JADDKI010000433.1:0-1862 GCF_015356725.1 Dietzia sp. SYD-A1 | reverse complement strand
GCGCCTGGTGGATCTGCGGGGCGAAGTAGATGCCCGCGCCCAGGGCCGCCGACCCGCCCACGAGCACCAGCGGACCGAGCGAGCCCGCGCCCGGCAGGGAGCCGGCGTCGGATCCGAGCACCAGGGTGGCACCGTCGCCGAGCCCGAGGGAGCCGACGGCCAGCGCGGCCGCCGGCTCGACCGAACCCAGCAGCGACTCGTCCAGGAGGGATCCACTCACGTCGACGGAACCGGTCCCGGGGGCCGGGTTCGAGAGGGTGATGGACCCGGCCGCGTCGATGACCGAGCCGGCGAGGGGTGCCAGCGAACCGGTGGACGGCTCACCGAAGATCGCCGAGCCCGAGGTGTCGATAGAACCCTCCCCGGTGGCGTTGGCCTCGAGGATGAGGGAGCCGAGGTCCTGCGGCAGCGACCCCTCGCCCACCGAATCGGTGATGCCCTCGCTGCCGAGGGCGCCCAGGCTGTCGGCCCCGAGGCTGTCGGCGGACAGACTCCCGGTGCCCTCCTGGGCGGCGGCGACACCTGTGGCCGCGGAAAGGGCGAGTGCGGAGGCGGCTGCGACGGCAGCGGCCCTACGGATCGAGAACGTCATGGGTTCGTCTCCTTGTATGGCGCGGCATCCGCGTGGGTTCGCGACGGGACACCCCGTGAGGGCGGGCTTACGGGAACGGTCGGCGACGCCGAGAAGCGTCGTTAACTTCGTCCCTTCTTTCTCACCCTATCCCCGACATTAAGCAAAGCAACAGCTCTCTCTCAGTGAGAACTCGATTAGAATTGCTGCGAAATCCACTCCCGCACAGCCCTCGTCGCCCGGACGTCGTCCTCGTTGTAGGCCAGGATGCGCTCCCTGCCCGAGTCCCGCTCGACCCCCCGCGAGGCCTGCGCGTCCCGATACCACCCGATCGACGCCTCCCCCCCGGCGTCCGGGTCGCGCCAGCGAAACCCGGCGACCGGCGCCACCACCTTGAGTCCGAGACCGGAGGTGGAGACGAACTGCGTGGCCACCGCCTCGTGGACGTCGACCCACTGAGGGGAGGAGAGGAACCCGCGCACCTCGGCCACCGAGGGCACGCCCCTGACCTCGGCCACCGTGCCCTCCGGCCCGAACCGGGTGGCGGTCGAGAGCATCCAGCCGTTCTCGGCGGACTTGGAGTAGCAGTAGGCGCGGAACGTGCGCCCCTGCCCCTCGGCCCTGTCCCGGATGCCGGTGAGCCACCGCCAGAATTCCGCGAACGAGCGCCCCTCGTCCGGGTCCGGCAGCCGGGCCCAGGTCGCGAAAGGACGGTATCCCTCGGCCTCGAGGCGGCGCCCGTCCCGCAGGGTGAGCAGGGTCCCCCACAGGTAGGCGCCGTCGTCCAGGTGGCTCTCGAGATCCACGTCCACCTCGATGTCCGCGCGCGGGATGGTCGGTCGGGCCACCTTGGGGACGACGACCTCGCCGTCCCGGTGCGCACGGGCCCGCAGGACCGCATCGGAGAACGGTTCGCCGTTCCAGTCCGGCGGACGCTCCGACCCGGCCTCGGCGAGCTCCGCCACCGTGTGGACGCCGGCCGCGCGGACCGCTCCGACCTGCCCTCCGCCCACCACCAGGCTCACGTCGTCGGCGAGAACCAACCGGTCACGGCACCCCGTCACGGACGTGCCCCGGTCGTCCCAGCCCTCCCACCACGGGCAGGTGCGGCACTCCCCGACCCGGCTCGGCACCGTGTCGAGTTCACCCCGGAGGACCGCCAGCCGCGTTGCGTGGTTGCGGTCGGCCGCGGCCAGGACCGGGTCGAGCTCGTGGACCACCGCGCGCGCGGAGCCCAGTCCCAACACGGCCCCGACCGGGTGCGATGCCGCGTACCCCAGCGCCTCGAGGA
>NZ_JADDKI010000043.1:0-6890 GCF_015356725.1 Dietzia sp. SYD-A1 | reverse complement strand
CCTCCCTCACCGCTCCCACCGCCGGCGCCGCGCCGGCGGCCTCCGGCCAAACGGCACCGCGGTGGTCGGGCCTGGACACCCGCCACTGGGACCGAACGATCCCCGCGCCCGGCGCCACCGCGGTGACGGTGCCGTTGGAAGACTCGCTCTCGCTGCCGGAGGCCGGGCGGGCGGTGCGCTCGGCGTATGGCACGATCGACCAGCACGGGAGCCCCGCGATCGCCACGTCGGCGGTGTTCCTGCCGCACGGGACTCCCCCGCCGGGCGGATGGCCCGTGGTGGCCCGGGCACACGGGACCACCGGTCTCGGTGACGACTGCGCACCCTCGACGCACCCGCGCTCCGACCGCGACGCCGAGTACCTCGGGCACTGGCTGCGGCAGGGGTACGCCGTCGTGGCGGCCGACTACGTGGGACTCGGGACTCCGGGCCTGCTCAGCTACCTCAACGGACAGGTCGCGGCCCGCGGGATCATCGACGCGGTGATCGCCGCACGGGCAGACGGCCTCCCGCTCTCCCCGACCTGGGCGGCGGTGGGGCAGTCGCAGGGCGCAGGCGCCGCCCTGGTCACCGCCACCCGGGCCACCGAACTGGGCGCACCGTCGGGGCTGGACTTCCGGGGCGTCGTGGCCACGGGTGCGCCGGCCAACCTCGAGCACCTCTTCCAGTGGGGTGGGCCCGGTTTCCCTCCCGTGTCACTGCCCACGGGCCTGAACCTCTACGCCCTCTACATCCTCGCCGGACTTCGTGACCAGCACCCTGAGGTGGGACTCGATGCCTTCCTCACCCCTCGCGGCCGCGAGATGGTCGATGCCGCAGAACACCTCTGCTACGAGGACATGCGGGACGCGGTGGGAGACTTCCAGGTATCGCGGGCCCTGACCAGGCCGGTCAGGGACATCCCGGACGTCTTCGGGCTCCTGCAGCGGTACATGGGGACTCCGGCCACCGGATACGATCGCCCGGTCTTCCTGGGCCAGGGTCTGCTCGACCTGGACGTGCCCGCGCCCTCGGTGCTGTCGCTCGCGGCGGAAATGACGCTGAACCGTCAACCGCTCGAACTCCACGTCTATCCGGACAGGGACCACAGCGGGACGGTCTACGCGGCGATACCGGATGCCACCGCGTTCCTGAGTCGTGTGATGCGCTGACAGTAGAGCGGAATCTGGACACACCGTCAACATGCCGCCGTCCATCCTGCGCGGCAGTGACCGGTCGAGGCCATATCAACGATGTGACCGACACCACAATCGTTATCTACTTGTCACATGAGAATTTCCGAGTAGAGTCCTCGTCATCGCCGCGCGGGGATGTTCTGGGACTCCCCGCGCGGCTGACTTGTCTCTCACCCCGCCACCTTCTCGGCCCCTGGCCGACCCTCGCCCCCTCAGGCCACCTTTTCGGTCGAGGCCACCGGTACTTAGAACCTGTTCCAGTATCGTGGCCCCCATGAGCGCCCTCGACTTCGAGTCCACCAGCAAGACCCTCACCGCCGGCCGCTTCGAGCTGCACTTCCACGAGGCGGGAGAGCAGAGCGTCGCGGAGCCCGAGAGCGCCGTGCCCGTGCTCTTCCTCCACGGCTCCGGCCCGGGCGTCACCGCATGGTCCAATTTCGCGGGCAACTTCCCGGTCTTCGCCGAGCGATTCCACACGATCCTGCTTGACATGCCGGGTTTCGGGAGAAGTTCGGACCTCGACTGGGAGAAGGCCTACCCGCTGATCGCCGCCGAGGCGATCGACGCGTTCTGCGAGGCCAAGGGGATCGAGAAGGTCGACATCATCGGCAACTCGATGGGCGGAAACGTGGCCTGCGAGACCGCGCTGGCCTACCCCGGCCGCGTCCGCAAGATGGCGCTCATGGGCCCCGGCGGCCTGGCGGCGCCGCTGTTCACCCCCGAACCCAGCGAGGGTTCCAGGCGCCTGTTCGACTTCCTCGCCTCGCCCTCCGACGAGTCCATGGCCGCCTGGGTGGACACGATGGTGGGCAACAAGAAGGTCGTATCCGACGAGCTCATCCGGGCCAGGACCGAGGCCGCCACCGCCCCCGGCGCGGTCGAGCGGATGTACGCCATCTTCGGTTCGATCCTCAAGCCCGAGAACGCCTACACACCGCTGTACGCGCGGGCCTCCCAGATCCGCCAGGAGACGCTGCTCATCTGGGGCCGCGACGACCGCATGCTGCCCTACGAGCAGGCGCACTTCGCGTTCCGGCAGCTCCCCCGCGCCGAGCTTCACGCCTTCTCGCGCTGCGGCCACTGGGCGATGATCGAGCAGAAGGACAAGTTCGAGCGCCTGGTGATCGACTTCCTGCTCAACTGACCCGCTAGCCTCGGGGACATGAGCGAGTCGCCGCAGCCCGACCAGCCCACCGCCGACGCGCGCTCCGACCAGCAGACCGGCGACGGGACCGGGGGCGGAGGCGCCGTGGACCCGCGGACCGGCGAGGACCTGTCCTGGAAGAGCACCCCGGTCGCGATCGTCCTTCTCGACCGCCCCGCACCCGGCCACCGCGACATCACCGAGCTGCTCGCCGAGATCTTCGAGGGCTCCTACGACGTCGATCCGGGAACGGACGAGGACCCCGCGACCGCCGTGTCCGTCGAGGACGTCACGGTGGTGGTGACCCCGCTCGACCTGCCCGTGGCCGACGGCGAGGCGTCCCGGTACACCGAGAACCTCGCCATCTGGAACGGCGGGGAGGGTGTGGTGGACTCTCACCGGTCGCAGGTCGTCGTGGCCGCCTTCCGCCTCGGCCCGGTGGGGGACGACGGCGAGCCGGGCGAACCCGACTACCTGGACCCCCGGCTCGACACGCTCCGGTGCGAACTCGCGGTGGCCACGGTGACCGCCGCGCTGACCGCGCTGCCCGGCGCGATCGCGGTGAGCATCGGTGGAGCGGCCGCGACCCTGCCCGCCGGTCCCTACCGCGATCTCGTCACCGGGAACCCGCTCCCCGTCCCGGCGCTGGTCGGAGTGAGGGCGGGCATGCAATCCGAGACCACGTCGTGCGTGTACACCACCGGACTCGGGCGTTTCGGTCGCCTGGACCTCGAACGGCTCGACGTCGCCGCGCCCCCCGGCGCCCTCTACGGGCAGATGTGCGACCTGGTCGCGTACACCCTGGGCTCGGGGACCATCTTCCAGGCCGGGCAGGCCCTCGAGGTGGGCGGGCCCCAGCCGCTGCTCACCAGCATCGAGACCTCCCCGTTCACCGGACAGCAGGTCCTGCGCCTCACCCCCGGCTGAGCACCGACCACCGTGTCACGGTCGCGGGTCACGACCGCCGCGTCACGGTCGCCGGTGGGGCATCCTCTCCACCACCAACCTCGTGGTGGCCGCCAGCTGGAAGGGCCGGACGACGGGCTCGATACGACTGGTCAACCTGTCCTTCTTGAGCTTCGCGATCACGCTGCGTACCAGTTCGGGCAGGGGATTGCCCGAGTGGTCGACCAGCGGGTAGACGCGGACCTCCGGCGCGACCCGCGCCATCTCGACGATCGCGTCGACATGGTCGGCCGTGCTCATCCGGTCCGCATAGGTGAACAGCAGGTGGGAGCACAGGACGAGGTCGGCCGAGTCAGAGGCGAGAGGCAGTTCAGGCAGCGCCCCGGCGATGTACCGGCCGGGAGCGGCCTCGAGGTCCGCGAGCATCGACTCGGCCGCGGCCCGACGGACGGATTCGTGACCGACGACGCCGCCGCGGACGTCCCAGTCGTACTCGAGATCCCGGGAATGGAAGTGGGCGAGCGATCGATCCAGATCCGCCAGGACCCGCTCCCTCAGATCACGACCACCGAGCGCGTATTGCGGGTCCACCGCCACCGCGTCACCGCCCGCGGCGGAGATCTCCGCGACAGCGCTGGCCGCCCCACCCGGGCAGTCGACTATCCGACGACCAAGGTCCACGGCGTCCAGGTCGAACATGTCCGTGTACTCGTCCAGGGAGCGGGCGCTCACCAGGACATCCGATTCCGACAAGGGAAGGTGGATGGTGCGGGGACTTGCGGTCACCTGGTCGTTCTCCTCGATCAGGTCGGGCTCGGCCTGTCTCGGCCGCGGCGGGTGTCCGGCGGTGACCCGAGTCCCGGTGGGTCCGCCTGCCCGACTGTCGTTCGGCCCACCCGTTCCCGGTGGACCCGTGAGGCGCCTGCTACGCCGGGGCGGCGGTGGCGGCGCGGATCCACTCGGAGTCGCTCCGCCAGCACATCAACACGTCGTTCTGCACGGCGCCACCGTAGCAACGGGCGCGGACACCGGCCACCGATTCGTTTCCGGTGAGCCGAACCCGCGACGCGCACCCGGCCTGTGACCTGGACCACCAGCACAACTGACACCGGTTATAGTCCTCTTCGACGCAGGACGCAGCCACCCCGCCGTACCCGCGGCCCCGACACCCTGGAGTACACGTGAGATCACCGTCAGCGGACCGGACCACGACCCCCCGCGGGTCCACCCTGGCCGGGGCGCTCGCGCTCGGTCTGGTCGTGGCCCTGGCTCCGGTGCTGACGACCGGCCCGGCCCCGGTGGCGTCCGCGCAGCCCGTGGCGGGCGCGCAGGGTTCGTCGAACGCACCGGACCGGACCGCGTTCTACACCCCACCAGCGGATCTGCCGGCGGTCCCGGGCGCCGTCATCCGCAGCGAGCCCATGGTCATCACCCCGAGTTTCCCCGACATCGTCACGGGGGGCACGCTCACCGCCGACGCCCAGCGGATCATGTACCGCTCCACCGGGGCGGCGGGTGGGCCCGTCGCCGTCACCGGCACCTATCTCCAGCCCAGGGCACCGTGGAACGGCTCCGGTCCACGCCCGCTCGCCGTGGTCACCCCAGGTACGCAGGGTCAGGGCGACCAGTGTGCGCCCTCGAAATCCATGGAGGTCGGGCTGGGCATCCGGACGGCCCCGGTATCGTTGGCCGCCGGGTACTCGCTGATCGACGCCTACTCCCTGCTCGCCGAGGGCTTCGCCGTCGTCGTCACCGACTACGAGGGTCTGGGCACCCCGGGCCACCATCCCTACGTCAACCGCGTCTCGCAGGGCCGCTCGGCGCTGGACGCCGCCCGCGCCGCCGTGCGGCTGGCGGGAACCGACCTCGCCCTCGAGTCCCCCACAGTGGTGAGCGGGTACTCCCAGGGCGGTGGTGCGGCCGCGGCCGCGGCAGAGATGCACCGGGAGTACGCGCCGGAACTCAACCTGGTGGGCGTGGCGGCCGGAGCCCCGCCGTCGGACATGCTCGGCACCCTCGAGCGCGTCGACGGCGGCGTCCTCACCGGGGCCGTCGGCTACGCCATCAACGGGATCCTGCAGGTCCACCCCGAGTTGCGCCCGGCATTCGACCGCCAGCTCAACGACGAGGGGCGCCGCATGCTCGAGGTGACCTCGACTCAGTGCGTGGGCGAGACGGCGTTCGCCTACGGTCTGCGTCGCACCACCGAGTTCACCGTGCACGGCAACTCCCTGGCCGAGGCCGCCCGGTCCGAGCCGGAGATCCTGCGCGTACTCGAGAGCTACAACCTCGGCCGCGTCGCCCCCACCGTCCCCGCACTCGTCCTGATCGGTCGGAACGACGACGTGGTCCCGCACGACACGGCGGTCGACCTGGTCCGCAACTGGTGCGCCCAGGGCACCGTCGTCGAGCTGCGCACCGCGGAGCTCCCGGCTCTGGCGCCGGGCCTGGTGATCGACCACGCCCTGCCGATGCTGTCCGAGCGCGAGACCCACGCGCGCTACCTCATGGAGCGGGTGCACGGGGTGCCGGCGTCGAACTCCTGCGGCACCGTCTGACGCCGGACCACGGAGGGGCCCGCCGCGTGGCGGGCCCCTCCGTGGTCCGTCAGGGCAGGTTGTGGTGGAAGGCCTGCTCCTGCGCGAGACTGTCGATCCGCCAGCCCTCGTCGGTGCGGAGGAACCCGAGCACGTACCAGAGCCCGTAGAAGAACACCTGCTGGTCTTTCTCCTCCACGGGTTTGAGGGCCATCGGGTTGAAGCACATGCAGCGTCCGGTCGCGGTGTCGCCGTCCAGGGTCACCGCGAGATTGCCCATGAGGTGCTGGGTGGAGGCGAAGATCGGCAGCATCTCCGCCAGCCAGGTCCGCACCGCCGGATAGTCGTCCGCGGGGCCGCCCGAGGCCTCATAACTCACCCGGGCGTCCGGGGTGAACACCATGTCCAGTCCCTCGAAATCACGGGCGTCGATACAGGTCGCGTACCTGGTCACCAGGTCCTGCAGGTCCCAGCGATCCGACAGCTCGACCAGTGTTCGACTCATGCCCACTAGGCTAACGTGGCCCGCATGCAGTTCGAGCAGGAATTCCGCGCCCGGCAGGCGATCGAGCAGCTCAAACACCGCTACTGGCGGGCGTGCGACGCCAAGGACCCACACGCGTTCCGGGCCTGCTTCGTGGCACGGGGCGGCGTCCTCGACTTCGGCCCGCTCGGCCGCACGGACCCGGACACGATGGTCGGGATCTTCGGTCAGATCGCCCTGGCGACCGCCTCCGACGGCGGCCCCCGCGTCCTCGACATGCACCACGGCCTCATGCCCTCCATCGCCGTCGAGGACCCGGCGGACGGTGGCGCGCCGCGGCGCGCCACCGGCACATGGACGTTGCAGTTCCGCCAGGTGGACCGGGAGAACGGCACCGAGACCCTGTCCACGGGCGAGTACTCGGATGTCTACGTACTGGAGAACGACCACTGGGTCATGGCCGAGTGCCTGTTCTCTCCTGGCTGGTCGATCACCCGTCCTCTCGACAGCGCCACCGTGACGTACCCCGAGGTCCACTCCGTCCGCGGGGACGACGCGGCTCCCGCGGCCGCCGGGGTCGACTCGTGACCGCGCGCGTGGCCCTGGTCACCGGCGCCAGCCGCGGCGTCGGCAAGGGGGTGGCC
>NZ_JADDKI010000432.1:0-1633 GCF_015356725.1 Dietzia sp. SYD-A1 | reverse complement strand
CCGGGAGCGGGCGACCGGGCGACCGGGCGTGGGCGACCGGGCGTGGGCGACCGGGCGTGGCCTGTGAACGAGGAAGTGGCCTGTGAACGCCAAAAAGCCCCCGCCTCCCGGGGGGAGACAGGGGCTGCGCCTGCGGTGGTCCTAACTGGGTTCGAACCAGTGACCTCTCCGGTGTGAACGGAGCGCTCTTCCACTGAGCTATAGGACCTCGTGCGCCGTCGTTCTCGCGTCGGCACCGCAACACTGTAGCAAGCCCCGCGCCGGGACCCAATTCGGGGTCCTCGACGATCTCGCGCGCACCTCGCCGCCCCCTCGCCGGACGCACAGCCCGCCCGGATGGGCAGCATCAGAGCAGATGAGGCGACGTTTCCGCCCCCCGATTTGTGTTCCAAGATCGGCGTCGGCTAATGTTCATTCTCGCAACGCGGTGAGCAACAGCACGCCGGGGAGCAGTGCGGATGTGGCGCAGCTGGTAGCGCATCACCTTGCCAAGGTGAGGGTCGCGGGTTCGAATCCCGTCATCCGCTCGGAGGGATCGAGGAGCCAGGAGTCCTCACCGGGCTCGATACCTTTTCGGTGGAGTGGCCGAGTGGTGAGGCAGCGGCCTGCAAAGCCGTCAACACGGGTTCGATTCCCGTCTCCACCTCCACGCCGGAGTGATCCGGTTGGTGAGTCCCGCGCGATTAGCTCAGCGGGAGAGCGCTTCCCTGACACGGAAGAGGTCACTGGTTCAATCCCAGTATCGCGCACCACGACACGACGCCCCGGTCTTCCGCCGGGGCGTCGCGCTTTTCCGGGGCGTGGAGCTTTTCCGGGGCGTGGAGCTTTGTCCGGGGCGTCGAGCGTTCTCCGGGGCGTCGCGCTTGGACGTCGGCCATGTCCGCGGCGGTGGAGTCCTCGCGCGCGCGGGCCGCTTGCCTTGGTCGTTCTCACTGCGGTGATCCCGCCACATTCCCGCGGAGAGCACGACCAAGATGCGCGCGGGGGCCGGCTTGAGCCGCGATTCCTGTCCGGGACCGTCGGCGTCTAGCCTCGTCGACGATGACCCTCACGATCCGATCGGCGCTGGCGGCCGATATCGACGACCTCTCGGCCCTGGCCGCTCTGACCTTCCCGCTCGCGTGTCCGCCCGACCTGCCCCGTGAGTCGGTGGAGGCGTTCGTGCGCGACACACTCGGGCCCACCTCGTTCCGCGGGTACCTGGAGGACCCGACCCATCGACTCCTCGCCGGTGTCGGGCCCGATGGCGACATCCTGGCCTACGCCCTGCTCGTCGAGGGCACCGCGATGGACGAGTCCTGCGCGCGGGTGATCTCGAGCCGCCCGACCGTGGGTGTCAGCAAGTTTTATCTCCACCCGTGCCTGCACGGCAGCGGCGAAGCCGGTCGGCTCCTCGACGCCGTGGTGCGGCACGCGCAGGACTCCGGCGCGCGGAGTCTGTGGCTGGCGACGAACGTGGCGAACTCGAGAGCGCTCGCCTTCTACGCCCGGAGCGGTTTCGAGAGACGGGGGCACCGCGACTTCATGGTCGGGGGCGTGCGGAACCGCGACGTCGTCCTGGAACGCCCGGTCCAGCGCCCACTGTGAGCGACCGGCCGGGGTGAGCCGGGTGAGCGACCAACCGGGGTGGGCC
>NZ_JADDKI010000431.1:0-1651 GCF_015356725.1 Dietzia sp. SYD-A1 | reverse complement strand
GGGTCGCCCGCTCGGCTACCGGGGCCGGTGGGGACGACTGAGCGGAACGACGTGGGGCGACGACCGCCGCGGCCGCCGCGGTCGTGGGCACCGAGACCTGGGCGGTCCCCGCCGTCGAGGACCCCGTCTCCGCCGTCCCGGCGTCTGTCGCGGGACCATCGCCGACCGGGGTGTCCGGGCTCTCGACCGAGGTCTCGGTGGAGTCGCCGGGTGCACCCTCATCGGCCGGCTCGGAGGTGGTCACGGCGACGGGCTCCGGCGAGGCGTCGGCGGTCTGGGCGGTGGACACCTGCTCGCGCGCCCGCTCGACCGCCAGGGCGTTGCGGTGGGAGTCGTACCAGAGTCCGGTGGAGATCAGCCCGGCGGAGACCACGCCGAGGGCGCCCACCCCCAGAGCGGTGGCCGAGGGGCGTGGGAAGCGGGAGTCCAGCGGAGCCATGGGCCCCAGTATCAGTCACCCGCGGTGCCCGGGACAACCCCGAGCCCCGCCGCGCGTGTCGACACCGGAACGGCGACAAGGCGTTCCGGACCCTCCCACAGGACCTGGGCGTCACCGTACGGGTCGTCGGCCCGGCGGAGCCACAGCCCCGTGGCATGACGCCACACCGTGGGCAGGATCCGTCCGTCATCTCCCGGGCCGGCGCGCGTGTGGCGGGCCCGGATCCGACGGTCACGCCAGAGCGGCACCCGGCCGCCGAGCATCACGGCGAGCATCGCCTCGAACGCACCGCACCCGCGGTCGAACACCCCGCCGTGGCCGCGCGTGCCGTAGACGGGGGTGCCGTCGGCGAAGTACCCGGTGTCGAGGCGGGTGGCGCCGTCGGAGAGGTCGGAGGTGGACCAGGCCCGCCTCAACCCCCATCTGACCTGCAGTAGCTCGACCGGGTCCCCGGGAGCGGTGAACGAGAACCTGCGGACGGGACCGGGGGACCGCCAGTCGGCCGGCCCCGACACCCCCACCCCGAGATCCGGGGACTCGGCGTAGATCACCCGGTCGGCGCGCAGCCCCAGCCGCTCCGCGGTCCCGACGATCCGCCCGCCGTAGGAGTGGCCCACGACGGTCAGCGCCGCGCCCGGGCACTCGATCTCGATCACCCGGTCCACCTCCCGACAGAACCGGACCAGGCGGGGCGCCATCGCCTCGGCGTACCGCGGATCGCCGGCGTCGGCCATGATGTCCTGCGGGAACTCGCCGTCGAGAAACGCCACCACGACCAGCCGGCCACCGCCGGCCTCCACCAGGTCCACCGCGACGTCGGTGTTGACGTGGGACATGTCGAGGTTGGTGCCCGTGCCGGGGACGTAGACCGCGACCGCCTCGGTGCGCGGACCGACCTCCCCCACCACCTCGATCATCCGCCCACCCCGCAGGGGGGAGAACCCCACGAAGGACCGACGACGACGACCCGGCCCCCGTCGCGTCATGGTCTCCAGTCGCCCGATCCGCGGACTCCACGGTGTCCCGGCCAACTGCTCGCGGTGCAGTGCGCGGCGTACCAGGACTGAGTTCGCCCGCGCCCGCACCGGCCACGGAACGCCGTAGGTGCCGCCGACGGCGTCGGGCTCGGCCAGCGCGAGCAGGCGCCGGTCGGCGGGGCTCAGGTGCTCGATGCTCGAGTACACCTCGTCGGGCGTGGCCTCTGGCCAGGCC
>NZ_JADDKI010000430.1:0-1806 GCF_015356725.1 Dietzia sp. SYD-A1 | reverse complement strand
GTTCATGTGTCGCGACAGGTCCAGGACCAGACCGGTCCCGATCGCGTTGCCCGCCATGGAGGTCCCGCCGCCCCGCACGGTGGCGGGCACGCCGAGCCGGTGGCAGACGGCCAGCGCGGCGGCGACCTCGGCCTCCGACCGGGGCATCAGCACGGACGCGGGCACGACCCGGTAGTTGGAGGCGTCGTAGGAGTACTCGGCGATGCGGCGCGGGTCCGACTCGGGCGCGAGGCCCGCCGCCACGAGTGCCTCGTGGAGGCCGCCGCGCAGGTCGACGGAGGTCACGCCGCCCCGTCGCACACCCGGTGGACCGCGCGGGTGAACCGCTCCACGCCGGAGTCCACCTCGTCGGACGTCACCACCAGTGCGGGGATGAGTCGCACCACCGACCCCGTGGGGCCGCACGTGAGGGTGAGCAGGTCCTCGTCGACGCACGCCTGCTGCACCGCCCCGGCAAGGCGTGCGGCCTCCACCGCGCCGGCGCTCCCGGCGGGTGCGGTCGGGTCGCCGAACTCGACGCCCAGCATGAGGCCGGTCCCGCGGATGTCACAGATCTCGCCCACGTCGCCGAGGCTACGCCGCAGGCCGTCGAGGAGTTGGGCCCCGCGCTCGGCGGAGTTGTCCACCAGGCTCTCCCTCTCGACCACCCCGAGGGTGGCCACCCCGGCGGCGGCCGCGACGGCGTTGCCGCCGTAGGTTCCACCCTGCGACCCGGGCCAGGCCTTGGCCATGATGGCCTCGGGTGCGGCGATCGCGGAGATGGGGAAGCCCGAAGCGATCCCCTTGGCGGTGATGACGACGTCCGGGACCAGGCCCTCGGTGTGCTGGTGGCCCCAGAACCGGCCCGTGCGACCGATGCCGGCCTGGACCTCGTCGAGCACGAGCAGCGCGCCGATCCGGTCGGCGCGGTCGCGCAGGCCCTGCAGATAGCGCGGCGGGGTGGCCATGTATCCGCCGTCGCCGAGTACCGGCTCGATGAGGAAGGCCGCGATCTCGCGGGCGTCGACGCGGGAGGCCATCAGGTAGTCCAGCTCGGCGAGCGCGAAGTCGATCGCGTCGTCCTGGGTCCACCCGTGCCGGAGCGCGTGCGGGAACGGGGTCATCACCACCCCGCCCATGAGGGGGGAGAAACCGGCGGAGAAGCGGGTGCCGGCGGTGGTGAGGCTGGCGGCGGCGACGGTGCGGCCGTGGAACCCGCCCTGGACGGTGACGATATTGGGTCGGCCGGTGGCCATGCGGGCCAGCCGGACGGCCGCCTCGACCGCCTCGGAGCCGGAGTTGGCGTAGAAGACCGAGTCGATCCCCTCGGGCAGGTGCTCGCCGAGCTTCTCCGTCAGCTGGAGCAGCGGTTGGTGCATGACGGTCGTGTACTGCGCGTGGATGATCTTCCCGCACTGCTCACGGGCGGCGGCGACCACTTCCGGGTGGCAGTGTCCGGTGCTGGTCACGCCGATGCCGGTCGTGAAGTCCAGGTAGTCGCGGCCGTCGGTGCCGTGGATCCACGAGCCGAGGGCGTGGTCCACCACGACGGGAGTGGCCTGCTTGAGAAGGGGGGACAGGTGCGCGGTCATGGGGCCAGTGTGTGGCGACTGCCGGTAGATTGTCAACAATCCGACGATCTTCGGGGGGTGTGGTCCCACGCGCTACGGTGTGTCCATGACGCAGCACCACCGGGGTCTGGCCACGCGACCGACAGTCGTCCTCCTCACCGCCGACGGCGTCGCCCCTCCCGCCCACCTCGACGAGTTCCGCGGCCTCGTCGAGGTCCGCCAGTGCACCGCCGACACCCTGGCCGAGGCGTTGCCG
>NZ_JADDKI010000429.1:0-1006 GCF_015356725.1 Dietzia sp. SYD-A1 | reverse complement strand
GGGGCCGACCGGTCAGACCCGACCCGCCGACCCCGCATGCGCCAGCCCGCGCTCGACCGTCGCGGCGATCGACGCGGCGACGCCCTCCGGATCGTCCGACATCGGAACGTGTCCGTCCGCCGAGATCTCCACTCTGGCCTGGGGGAACAGCCTCGACGCCAGGGAGACCTGACGGACCGGGAGAACCAGGTCGAACCGGCCCCACCGGATGGTGATCGGAAGCTCCTCGTCGACCGGCGCGGAGAACACGAAGGTGCCGCGGTCCGCGCGGTCCAGCACCGTGTTGCTGACGATCGCCTCCCCGTCGATCGCCGCCGCCTCCGCCGGATACCGCCACGGCCGGGCGCAGAACGCCGCCATCATCACCGCACGGCCCGCGGCCCGCTCGGTCACGACGGGGATGTGCCGTCCCAGCTTCGCGGCTCCCCGGCGCAGACTCCGGAAGACGGTGATCGTGTACCGCCACTCGGCCTCGGAGCGGAAGAAGCCGGCCGGGGAGAGCGCGGTGACACTGTCCACCAGGCCGCGGGCACCCAACTCGAGCGCGATGAATCCGCCGAGCGAGTTCCCGGCGACGTGGGGGCGCTCCCCGGCGGGCACGAGCTGGGCGATGAGTTCTGTCAGTTGGTCGATCATGTACTCGAGCGCGTCACCGGCCTCGGGCAGATCCGCTGACCTCCCGTGCCCGGGCAAGTCCACCACGACCACTCGGTACCGGTCCGCGAGCAGCGGAACGACCGGGTCCCACGCGTGCGCACGGTGGCAGACACCGTGCATGAGGATGATCGTCGGTCCGGAACCGGTCACCTGGTGATACAAATCCATGCCGGCAGTATCCCTCACAGCGGTAGATGACGCCCCACGACCGCTCGGGATCGTGCTTACATCTCCCATGCGACCGAGGGGACCAACTGGTCAGGGGGCACGACGTGGACACTGGGGCAGGCGAAGTGACGGCGAGGCATCCGGCGCCGCGGGGGCCGGCGCGGTCCGGGGCGGCGAGGGG
>NZ_JADDKI010000428.1:0-11729 GCF_015356725.1 Dietzia sp. SYD-A1 | reverse complement strand
GTGGTGGGGCTCAGGGTGGTGGGGCTCAGAGGGTCCGGGAGATCAGCTCCTTCATGATCTCGTTGGTCCCGCCGTAGATCTTCTGCACGCGGGCGGAGGCGTACATCCGGGCGATCGGGTACTCGGTCATGAACCCGTAGCCGCCGAAGACCTGCAGGCAGCGGTCGATGATCTCGCACTGCTTGTCGGTGCAGAAGTACTTGGCCATCGACGCCGTGGCCGGATCCAGCTTGCCCTCCAGGTGCAGGGAGATGCAGTGGTCCAGGAGGGTCCGGGCCGCCAGGGCCTCGGTCTTGCACTCGGCCAGCTCGAAGCGGAGGTTCTGGAACTTCAGGATGGGCTTGCCGAACGCCTCGCGCTCCTTGGCGTAGTCGACCGCGAGGCGGACCGCGGTCTCGGCCGCGGCGACGGCGGTGACGGCGATGATGAGGCGCTCCTGGGGCAGCTGCTGCATGAGCTGGATGAAGCCCTGGCCCTCGCCCGCCTCGCCGCCGAGGATGTTGGCGGCGGGGATCCGCATGTCGTCGAAGAACAGCTCCATCGTGTCCTGGTACTTCAGGCCGATCTTGTCGAGCTTGCGCCCGCGGTCGAACCCCGGGAGGTCGGTGGTCTCGGCCAGCAGGAGCGACAGCCCCTGGGCACCCTCGCCACCGGTGCGGGCGACGATGATGAGCAGGTCGCAGTGCATGCCGTTGGAGATGAACGTCTTGGCGCCGTTGACCACCAGGTCGTCGCCGTCCCGCACCGCCGTGGTGCGCAGCGCCTGCAGATCCGAACCCGCTCCGGGCTCGGTCATGGCGATCGCCCCCACCATCTCGCCGGTCGCCAGCTTCGGCAACAGGCGGGTCTTCTGCTCCTCGGTGCCGTACTGGAGCAGGTAGTGGGCGACGATCGTGCTGTGCACGGAGTTGCCCCAACCGTCGTCGAGCGCCCGGGTCTGCTCCTCGGCGATCACGGTCTCGTGGGCGAACGTGCCGCCGCCCCCTCCGTACTCCTCGGGGATGGATATGCACAGCAGGCCCGCGTCGCCGGCCTTGTTCCAGAATCCTCGGTCCACCGCGCCCTCGGCGGCCCACCGCTCGAGGTTCGGCGCGGTCTCCTTGTCCAGGAACGCACGAGTGTGGGCGCGTAGCGCGTCCAGGTCGTCGGTCATCCACGGGGAGCGGTAGGGGGCGGTCTCGAACACGAGGGATCTCCAGGGGTCGGTCGCGTGGGGCCCGGGCGGCCCCGCTCGTCCACCACAATACGAGTGCATGCTTTGCTATGCAATCGTATGGTCGCGGTATTGTCTCCGACATCGACCGGACGCAGACGCCGGTCGAGGGACGAGGAACGGGGTGGCGCACATGGCCGGGACCACAGCCGACCGCGGCGGTGCCGCCGAGGGGGACCTCACCGCGCGGGCGCGGATCCGCTACGCCGCACTGGCCCTGTACGCCGAGTACGGCGAGGACCGGGTCTCGATGCGTCGGGTCGCCGCCGAGGTCGGGGTGACCATCGGCCTGATCCAGCATCATTTCGGCACCAAGGACGGCCTGCGCCGCGCCGTCGACGACCTCGTGGTGGAGCGGGTCGTCGGGGCGCTGGCGACGGTGGAACACACCGGGACGCCGGCGGAGGTGGTGGAGGCCAGGAACGTCGCGGTCCGCGAGATGCTCCGGCAGAACCCGCAGCTCGTGAGCTACCTCAACCGGGCCCTGTTGGAACCCGACGGTCGCGGGGCACCGTTGCTGGAGGCGATCGTCGACCTCACCACCAGGGAGATCGAGGGCCTGCGGCGAGGGGGTCTGGCCTCCACCAGGGCCTCGGACAAGGTGCAGGTGGTCCGTACGCTCGTCGACCAGGTGGGGGAGGTGTTCCTCCGGCCCGTGGTCGAGGCCATCTGGGCCCACATCGGTGGGGATCCGGGCGAGTGCCCGTCGATCAGGATCACGGTCGAGGGTCACTGACGCCGAACGAGCCCGTCGGACGGCTGGCTCGCCGCGAGTAGCGGGGCGCGCCCGCCGTGCAGCCGGAGCCGGCGCCCGATAGGCTGTCAGGGCGTTTACCCGGGCAGTCTGCCGGGGTGGGAAGGACACGCTCATGAGGTTCACCGGCCTGGCCAAGCTCGCCGTGACCGCTGTGATGGCCGGTGCGACCGCACTCGCGGCCCCCGCCGCCGCCCAGGCCGCGGTCCCGGTCGCCGGCGGCACTCCGGTGCTGGTCAACGGAGTGGCCGGGTGCACCCTCACCGCCGCCGGGTATGACGCCACCGGAGCCCCGGTGGCCTTCACGGCCGCCCACTGCAGCGACCGGATCAACTCCCCGGTCTTCCTCCGGAGCGACCCGGGAGCCGGGGTGATCGGCACCGTCGCGACGCGTAACGAGATCCTCGACTACTCGGTGATCCGGCTCGACCCGGGTACCGCGGTCCCCGTCCGCCAGCCCGGGGTCAGCGGGCGCGGTCCCGCCCCTGAGTTCGGTGACGTCGTGTGCAAGGACGGGTTGTCCACGGGGCACACCTGTGGCATCACGTGGCAGCGCGACGGCGCGAAGTTCTGGAGCCAGGCCTGCGCGGGATACGGGGACTCCGGTGGTCCGGTGACCCGCGACGGTCGCCTGGTGGGACTGCTGTCCGGTGGGCACATGCCTCCGAACGCCGGGCCCATCGGCAGCGTCGGTCCACTCCTGCCGTCCTGCTTCCACGCCGCGCAGTCGCCCTTCTTCCTCCCGGCGCTGGCGTACTCGTTCGATGCGATCGTGACCGATGCGACCGACCGCAACTGGCCCGGTCGCGGTTTCCGGATGGCCTGACGGCCCGCCGAGCGGACCGCCCGAAATCGGTGTGGATCATCGGCCCACCTGGTACGACTGGGGTCATCCCGGATGAGAGGTGAACCCATGACCAGCACCGATGCCACCGTTCCTCCCGAGCGACGCGACCGGGCCAGCAGGGGACTGTTCATGATCCTCGGGCTGATCGTCGTGGTGATCGTCGTGGGTCTTCTGGTGTTCCTGTTCACCGGGAATGCCGAGGAGTCCGCGCAGCCCGCGGCGGAGGACCCCCACTCCGCGCTCGCCGACGCCATCACCGCGGAGGTGGAGGGCGCCGTCGTCGAGTTCGAACCCGGCCTCGCCGCCGTCACCTTCCCCCTGCCGCCGGATGCCACTCCGGCCGCCGCCAGCCAGGCCGCCCAGGACGACTCGATCAGCATTCTCCGCGCCGTTCAGGACTCCGAGTGGTCGGGGACCGTGGAGATCACCGCCTACTCTGCGGCCGGCGACCAGCCGGAGGGCCAGGAGATGGTGAGGATGGTGTACCTGCCCGAAACAGTCGAACGGATCGACCCGGACGGGATCGGGCGCGAGGACGTGTGGGCCGAGGCGGACGAGCAGTTCGTCGACCCGGCCCTGGCGGGGTAGGCGCGCTGGCCGGGTGACCTCACCTCGCCCACAGTTCGGCGGACTCGGCGGCGCCCGCCTCAGACCGGATGCGTTGCCAGTTGCGGCCACCGCGCGCGAAGGTGGCCAGGACGGCGTCGGGGACGCTCGACCGGTCTGTCGGTTCGGATCGCCACGTGCACTCACGTACGTGCACCAGGTCCACCGAGTGCGCCTCGTCTGAGGCGTCGTAGCGCCACGGCCCCGCGAGACGCCCGAGCCAGTAGTGGCCGTCGACGTCCCGGGTCCAGACGTAGACGCCGTCGGGGACGTCGGCGAACCGCTCGATCCGGCGGGCCAACCTGGAGTCGTGCTGCGCCGCGGCGGCGTCGACCGCTTCGGCGAGCGACGACGGTGACGGCCCCTCGAGGCGTCCTCCCATGCCGCAGAGGCCGAGGCGCAGGCCGCGCTCGACTCCGCCACCGTCGGGCACCCGGTCGTCCCGCGACCGCATCGGGGCCCGGAAGAGGGGGACGTCGTCGTCAGGGGACATCGGTTCTGCTCCTGTTCGCGCGGCATGGGGGATATGCGTGGTAGAGAAGGGTCGAGGTTCACGATCAGCACGCGTTACCGAGACTTGCAGCGTGGTCCGAGGCATGCTGCCTGACTGTGCGATCGGCGGATCTCGGCACGCGTGTGCGAGGGGTCCTCCGAGCTTGCTGAAAACCGCAACAGCCGTCTGATTTGAGCACGGATTACCCGGTTCCCGGCACACTCGTTCGTCCCGGCCCTGGCCTGTGGCGTACGTGCGCATCCCTGCACGTTCGCGGGGTGCGCATCGCGAGAAAGCCACTTGGTCCCCGGAGGCTGGGGACCTCGGCGGGGACGGAAACCCGGCCTTCGACCGTGTCCGCCCCCGACCGTTCGGTGCGCGCATGCGATGGACTGAGGGCGCCCCACCCACTGCCGGACGGTCACTCGCTCGGACCGTATCGCGTCTTCGACGGCTGGGTCGCCGCTCGCGCCGGCACGCTTCAAGGCAAGAAAGGGGATCACGAGTGGTGAGATCGCGAGGGCCGTCACTGGTTAATGGCCGAATTGTGGTCGGGTGTCTCATCCTCCGTGTCCTTCCTCGGAGTTCGGAGGTGAGTGTCGTTCACACCTGATATGAAAGAAGTTCCATCTACGGAAGGCCCGACGTGACGAACCCCGGACCCCAGTACCAGCCGCAGCAGCCCGGGCCGTACGGTCAGCAGCCCGGGCCGTACGGTCAGCAGCCCGGGCAGCCCTACCCTCCTCCGCTGGAACAGTCGAAGGCGCGGGGTGGCTGCATGAAGTGGGGGCTGATCATCATCGGCGTGCTGTTCGCAGTCGGCCTGTGCTCGGTTGCGGTGTCGGGCGGGGACGACGATAGCGAGACAGCCGCTCAAGAGACGACGACCGCCACCTTCGCAGCTGAGACCACCACGCAAGCCCCGGCCGAAAGCCAGTCCGCCGAGCCGGAGCCCGCGCCGGCGCAAGAGCCAGAGGCTGCTGAGCCAGAGGTGCCGCGCGAGTATCTGAACGCTCTCCGCTCGGCGAAGCAGTACCTCGACTACACCGCATTCTCCCGAGATGGACTGGTCAGACAGCTAGAGTTCGAGAATTACAGTAACGACGCAGCTCAATACGCGGTCGACAACGTCGGTGCTAATTGGAACGAACAAGCGGCCAAGAGTGCCGAGCAATACTTGGACTACACGTCGTTCTCCCGGCAAGGCTTGGTCGACCAGCTCGTCTTCGAGGGGTTCACCCCCGAGCAAGCGGAGTATGGGGCCAGCCAGGTCTACTGACCCCCTGGGATGCCGAAGGACGCCCACCTGATGGTGGGGGCGGCCCTGTCGTGCGGGGTGGGGCTCACAACAGGTCGCAGCGGAGTCCGTATGGGACCGGCGGTGGCAACCCGGACCGACCTGGTACGCATGAGATCAAGTCCCGCAGTTGTGGCCACGGCCGGTCCAAATCATCGGGAGACTCGCCGGTTGTCACCCCAGAACTGCTGGTTGAAGCAATTCGGTACCGGTGAGTGCGCGACAGCCGTGTCGAGGCAGTGTCGACAGAATATCTCTGCGCCTGCTGCGTCTCCTCCCGTCTGATCTTGCGAGCCCGCCACCCTCTAAGGCGCGACTGGTGCACTCATCGATCAACACGACCAAGAACGCCCCCGCGGATCACCGATCCACGGGGGCGCCTGTCGATCTCAGCCGCGCGGGCGGCAGGGACTCACTTCAGCTCGGCGCTGGACAGGTCGAGCAGTCGCCGCGCGATCACCAGCTGCTGGATCTGCTGGGTGCCCTCGAAGATGTCGAGGATCTTGGAGTCGCGCGACCACTTCTCCAGGAAGCTGCGCTCGGAGTAGCCGTAGCTGCCGGCCAGCTCGACCGCGCCCAGGGTCACGGCGGAGCCGGTGCGCCCGGCCTTGGCCTTGCACATCGACGCCTCCTTGGTGTTGGGCATCTTGTTGTCGGCCATCCACGCCGCCCGCAGGGTGAGCAAGTACGCGGACTCCCAGTCGGCCTCGAGCTCGAGGTACTTGGCCACCGCGGCGGGCTGGCTGGTCGCGGGCCGGTCGTAGTCGATCTCCAGCCCGGCCTCCTCGAGCAGTGCCCGGATCTCCTCCAGTGCGGCACGCGCGACGCCGACCGCCATCCCCGCCACGAGCGGGCGGGTGTTGTCGAACGTCTGCATGGCGCCGGCGAAGCCCTTGTCCACCCGGACCTCGGGATCGCCCAGGAGGTTCTCCTTGGGGACCCGGCAGTTGTCGAAGGTGATCTGCGCGGTGTCGGAGGCGCGGATACCGAGCTTGTGCTCCAGCCGGTCCACGTTCACACCGGGGTGCTCGCGCGGCACGACGAAGGACTTGATGGCCGCGCGGCCCTTGCTCTTGTCGAGGGTCGCCCACACGACGATGTGGTCGGCCCGGGCACCGGACGTGATGTAGATCTTGGTGCCGTTGATCACGTACTCGTCGCCGTCCAACCGGGCGGTGGTGGACACCGCGGCGGAGTCGGAACCGAACTCGGGCTCGGTGATCGCCATGGAGGCCCAGACCCGTCCGAACCTCTCCATCTGCTCGTCGTTGGCGACCGCGGCGATCGCGGAGTTGCCCAGGCCCTGGCGCGGGATCGACAGGGTGAGTCCGACGTCCCCCCAGCACGTCTCGATGATGTTGAGGAGCGACTTCATGTTGCCGCCGTTGGACACGCCCTCGCGACGCGGCGCGCCGCCCGACCCCATGGTGGCACCGGAGGCGGCCTGCCCGGCGTCCTCCATGGCCTCCATCATGGCCTTGAGAGTGTCGAGCTCGACGGGGTACTCGTGCTCCGCGAGGTCGTACTTGCGGGACACGGGACGGAAGATCTGGGTGGCGACCTGGCGGGCCTGGTTGGCGCCCGCCTCGAGCCGCTTGGGGAGTTCGAGGTTGATCATCGTCAGAGTTCCTTAGTCCGGGTGGGGCGGGTGGCGGGGTGGGTGGTGATCACAGGACCACCACTCCCTCGGCCACGCCCACGGCGCGCAGGTCGCGGTACCAGCGCTCGACGGGGTGTTCCTTGGTGAACCCGTGGCCACCGAGCAGCTGGACGCCGTCGAGCCCGATCCTCATGCCCTTGTCGGCGGCGATCTTGCGGGCCAGTGCGGCCTCGCGGGCGAAGGGGAGTCCCTGCTCGGCGCGGGACGCCCCACGCCAGGTGACCAGGCGCATGCCGTCGAGTTCGGTGGCCATGTCGGCGACGGCGAAGGCGACCGCCTGGCGGTGGGCGATGGGCTCGCCGAACGCCTGGCGCTCCTTGACGTACGGGGTCACGTAGTCGAGGACCGCGTGCGAGGTGCCCACGGCGAGTGAGGCCCAACCCAGGCGGGACAGGCGGATGACGTCGGCGTAGGTGGCGGCCCGGTCCTCGGGGGAGGAGTCGGGGCCACCCAGGACGGCATCGGAGGGCAGCGAGACGTCGGTCAGGACGAGGCGTCCCAGGCCCGCGGCTCGCAGGCCCATGGACGGGTCCGCCTCGACCACGAGGCCCTCGGTGTCGGACTCGACCACGAAGAGCGTCGGGGCGCCGTCGAGGGAGGCCGCGATGACGAAGAGCTCCGCGCTGCCGGCGGTGGGCACCATCGACTTGACGCCGTTGAGCGTGAAGCCTCCCGGCCCGCGGGTCGCGGTGGTCGTGAGCTCGAACGGGTCGAAGAGCGGGCGGGGCTCGGCCACCACCACGGCGGCCGCCGGGGTCTTCTCGGAGGCGAAGGCCGGAAGATAGCTCTTCTGCTGCGCGTCGGACCCGAACTGGGTCAGGGTGGTGGCGACTCCGGAGGGCGCCAGGATCGGCAGGGCCAGCCCCATGTCGCCGTACGCCAGCGCCTCGGCGACCAGGGAGTTGGTCACCACTCCGCGCTCGGAGGCGATGCCCTCGAACTCCTCGGGCACGTTGAGCATGGTGGCGCCAATCTCGGCGGAGCGCTCCAGCAGCGAGGCCGGGGCCTCGGCGGCGTGGTCGGCGTCGTGGGCGGCCGGCCGCATGACCTCGGTGGCGAAGTCCCGGACCGTCTCGACGATCATCTGCTGGTCGTCGTCGAGGGTGAGGTCGAAGAGGTCGGGCCTCGACCCGGAGTCGGCGTCCGGCAGGCGCTTGGGCGCGCCGGATCCGGAGACCTTCTTGAAGGACTTGGTGGCGGCGCCGAGGGTCTTGAAGCCGGTCTTGGTGGCCTCGTAGGTGACCCGGTCGACCTTGTGGCGCAGGTTGAAGCGCTCGGCGAACTCCGACCCGGTGATCGTCGTGAGCGCGCGCATGGCGGCTCCGATGGCGTCGATCCTCGTGGGGTTCTTGCCCGGAGTGGAGGTCTCCGCGCGTCCGGTCGTGGACGGGGACGTCGAATTCTTGCTCATCATCACCAGCTGTTCTCGTGACGGACGGTGGACGGTGCTGTCGACGGACATCTTACTTCGGAGTAAGTTCCGAGCGCCACACTTTCCCCTCAAATCGTCTCGAGTGCAGGTCAGGGCGTCTAACTCAGCCCCGGAGAAGCGCTACCGCGTCCTCGACGGCCCCGGGACGGCCCGCCACGAACCAGTCGTAACCGTTCACCTCGACGGTCGCGCAGAGCCCGCCGGCGCCCTCGACGAGCGCCCGCCCGGGGAGCCAGTCCCACTCCGGGCACGAGTGCTGGCACCACACAGAGTGGACGCCGCAGGCCACCGCCGCGAGGTCGACCGAACCCGAACCGAGCATCCGGATGGTCGCCGCGCCCCGGCTGACGCGGTGGAAGGGATCGGCGAGGTCGGGGTCGGCGAAGAACGGCGGGTGCAGATAGGTGGCCAGGCTCCCGGCGGCCAACGCACCGGGGGTGAGGCGGGTCACCGGGACGCCGTTGCGGCGGGTGGGGACGTCCGAACCCCCGACGAAGGTCTCTCCGGTGACGGGGCGGTGGACGGCCCCCAGGAGGTAGTCGTCCGGGCCGGTCACCGCGACGGCCGAGCACCAGTAGTCGGAACCGCTGACGAAGTTGTACGTCCCGTCGACGGGGTCGACGACCCACCTGCGCTCGTGGCTCCCCTGGACGAGGGTCCCCTCCTCGCCGAGGACCCCGTCCTCGGGCCGGTGGGCGGCCAGGAGCGTGGTGATCTGGTGTTCGGCGGCCCTGTCCGCCTCGGTGACCACGTCGGACACCGAGGTCTTGTGGTGCACATCCAGTCCGTCGTCACGGAGACGGCGCGCCAGGGTCCCGGCGTCGACGACGAGCCGGGCGGCCAGATCCTCGTCCGCGATCGCCGTGACGGACTCGTCGGAGGGGTGCCGCCGGTGGCGGGTCTCAGGGGGCATGGGCTTCCTCCGCTGGTCCGCAGTGGCCCGCCGACCTCGTGCGGTAGCGGGTCCGTCCCCCGCGACGCTACCCCCGTCAGGCGACGGCTGGGCGTGCGGCGGGCCTCGGGCGGGTGGCGGGTGGGCGAACACGAGGAGGACGCCGACCCGCGTAGACTCCGATGCCGTGCACCCCGACGTTTCCGCCGACATCGCCGCCCTCGACGCCACCATGACGACGGTCGAGAAGGTCCTCGACATCGAGGAACTCGCCCGTCGCGTCGACGAGCTTGAGCAGATGGCCGCCGACCCCGACCTGTGGAACGACCAGGAACGGGCGCAGAAGGTCACCAGCGAGCTCTCCTACATCCAGGCCGACCTGCGGCGGTGCCGTGAGCTCCGCCAGCGCATCGAGGACCTCCCGCTGATGTACGAGCTCGCGGAGGAGGAGGGCGACGGGGCCGTCGAGGAGGCGGACGCCGAGCGGGCGCAGCTCCGGGAGGACGTCGAGGCGATCGAGGTCAAGACGATGCTCAGCGGCGAGTATGACCAGCGTGAGGCCGTGGTCAACATCCGTGCCGGCGCGGGCGGTGTCGACGCCGCGGACTTCGCGGAGATGTTGATGCGCATGTACGTGCGGTGGGCGGAGAAGGCCGGTCACAAGGTCGAGGTCTACGACACCTCGTACGCGGAGGAGGCCGGGATCAAGTCGGCGACGTTCGTCGTCCACGACCCGTACATGTACGGAACGCTCTCGGTGGAGCAGGGCACGCACCGCCTGGTGCGGATCAGCCCGTTCGACAACCAGGGTCGGCGGCAGACGTCCTTCGCCGAGGTCGAGGTGCTGCCGGTGGTGGAGCAGACGGACTCGATCGAGGTCGACGAGAACGAGGTGCGCGTCGACGTCTACCGCTCGTCCGGCCCCGGCGGACAGTCCGTCAACACCACCGACTCGGCGGTCCGCCTCACCCACGTCCCGACCGGGATCGTGGTGACGTGCCAGAACGAGAAGTCCCAGTTGCAGAACAAGGTCGCGGCCATGAAGGTCCTGCAGGCCAAGTTGCTCGCGCGCAAGCAGCAGGAGGAGCGGGCGGCGCTGGACGCGCTCGGGTCGGGGGGGAACGCCTCCTGGGGTAACCAGATGCGGTCCTACGTCCTGCACCCGTACCAGATGGTCAAGGACCTGCGGACAGAGTTCGAGGTCAACAACCCGTCGGCGGTCCTGGACGGCGACCTCGACGGGTTCATCGAGGCTGGCATCCGGTGGCGGATGCGGGAGGGGGCCGACGCGGAGTGAGTCTGCAGAGTGATTTCAGTCCGATCCTGAGGTGGTTGGGCAACGAGGGCCTGGAGGTCGTCCTCCTCGTCCTCGGTGCGGCGCTGCTGACCCGGGCGATCGCCAAGATCGCGCGGATGTGGACGGGGCGGATAGACTCACGCCACGCCGGCGAGGAATTCTGGTCCGAGGAGTCCAAGCACCTCCACTCCCTGATCCAGGTGATCTCGTATGTCGCCGTGGGTGTTCTCTACATCCTGTTCGGGATCCAGATCCTCCTGCGCTTCGGCGTCAACCTCGTCGCGCTGGTCGCGCCTGCGACCGTCCTCGGTGCGGCGCTGGGCTTCGGTGCGCAGAAGATCGTCCAGGACTTCCTGGCCGGGTTCTTCGTCCTTGCCGAGCGTCAATACGGCTACGGCGACATCGTCGAGCTCACCACGGCGACGGGGGTGACGGCGGGAACCGTCGAGGACGTCACCCTGCGGATCACGCGTCTGCGGACCCTCGACGGTGAGGCGGTGATCGTGCCCAACGGTCAGATCGTCACCGCGGTCAACCAGTCGCAGGACTGGGCGCGCGCGATCATCGACGTCCCGGTGCCCAACAACGCCGACATGGACAAGGCCCACGAGGTCCTCGCAGAGGTCTGCCGCGAGATCCTCGACGACGAGCGGGTGGGCCAATACATCCTGGACGAGCCCACCGTGATGGGAGTGCAGTCGATCCGCCTGGAGCAGACCGTGATCCGGCTGCTGGCCCGCACCAAGCCCGGCATGCAGTGGGAGGTCGGCCGGCGGATGCGCGCGGTCATCCTGCGCCGTTTCCGCGCGGAGGGCATCGTCCTGGAACCGGAGGCACTGGCCGCGATCCGGGCGGGCATGGTCCGCCCGCAGACCGGAGAGGGGAGCGCGTGATGGCCGAGCGCCGAGACGACGACACGACACCCGACGACCGCACACCAGACGACACGGCGGCGACGACCAGGCGGGAACCCGTGATCACCAGCGATCCGCTGGGTCTCGGCGGGACCACCGATCCCGACGCCCCGTCCCGTCGCCCCCGACCGAAGGTCCTCTCGCTCCTCGGGGAGTTCTTCTCGATGTCGCGGACCACCGCGATCCTGCTGGTGACGTTCGTGGTGGTGGGCATCCTGTACTCGATGGTGAGGGAGCAGCCCGTCGTCGCCATCCGGACGCCCGCCCCACCCCCGGCGACCACCACGGAGGTCGAGCCGACCGCGCCGACGGGAACCCCCACGA
>NZ_JADDKI010000427.1:0-3929 GCF_015356725.1 Dietzia sp. SYD-A1 | reverse complement strand
GGTCGGGGCTGGAGGGCGCGTGGAGCGCTCACCGGGTCAATTCTTCGCGGACCTCGCTCATCGGGGGCCGTTCACCGGGGGAGACGTCGACGGTCTCGGCGTGGAACCCGCCTCCGACGGGATCGCGCCTGTGCAGGGTGAGCGTGTCACCGGGGGCGTGGGTGTCCGGTGCCCGACCGTGGCGCCGCAGGCGGCTGAGTACCGCGAGGTGTTGGTGCATCGCCATCACCGCCAGCGCCGAATCGGGGGAGTGTCGGTGGGTGCGTCGACCGAGGTCCACCTGGGCGAGCGCATCGAGGCCGAACGCCTCGAACAGGTCCACCAGGATCCCGATGTCCACTCCGTATGCGCCGGCGAACGGGATGGATTCGAGGGCGTGACGGGTCCCGGCGTACTCGCCGGCCAGCGGCTGCACGAACCCGGCGAGTGCGGGCCAGTAGGTGGCCAACAGAGGTCGGGCGACGAGCTCGGTCACCCGTCCCCCGCCCGCCGGCAGGACGGTGCGGCCGTCGTCGAGAGGACGCTCGTAGGCGCCCTTGCTGAACACCACCCCGGGGTCGGTGAGCAGCGGGCCCAGCAGTCCGATCGCGAACGCCGGGTCGAAGTCGCGCAGGTCGGAATCGAGGAACACGACGAACTCCCCGTCGGTGGCTGCGAGGGATTTCCACAGCGCCTCGCCTTTTCCCGGGACGTCTCCCAGTGCGGGCAGCACATCTCCCTGCGCCACCACTCTCGCGCCGGCGGCACGGGCCACGTGCGCTGTGCGATCCGCGCTGTGGGAGTCGATCACCACCACCTCGTCGATGAGTGGCACCCGCTCCACCAGCTCGGCCTGAAGCGCGGCGACGATCACGCCGACCGTGGACTCCTCGTTCCGGGCCGGGAGCACGACGGACACCCGGCGGCCGGCCTTGGCCGCGACGAGGTCCTCGGCGCGGAAGTCACCCGCCCGGTAGGTGCGTCGCGCCGACCAGTCGCGGATCGGGTCGACCCGGTCCGCGAGGGGGGTTCGCGCGTTCTCGCTCACCTCCGCGATCCTGCCAGAGGTATCCGCCGAGCCGCCGCCGTGGGACGGCCCCGTTCACCCGGGTGTGCCACGATGCACAGCATGGACTTCTCACCCTCACCCCGCGCGGCCGAGCTCACCGCGGCGGTCCGCGAGTTCATCGACACGCACATCGCTCCGCTCGAGCCGGGGATCCACGCCGACATCGCCCGCCGCCGTCTGGCCGGCGAGGACCCCTGGGCGGTCGATCCGCGGATCACCGATCTGCAGGCCAGGGCGCGCGAGCAGGGACTGTGGAACCTCTTCCTGCCCGCCGGACACGAGGGTCCCTACGCGAAGCGGTACGGGACCCACGGCGGAACCGGCCTGACCAACACCGACTACGCGCCCGTCGCGGAGGAGATGGGGCGCTCGTTCATCGCGCCCCTGGTGTTCAACTGCAACGCCCCGGACACCGGCAACATGGAGGTCTTGCTCAAGTACGGGTCGCAGGAGCAGAAGGACCGATGGCTGGACCCGCTCCTGGACGGGAGGATCCGCAGCGCCTTCCTCATGACGGAGCCGGAGGTGGCCTCCTCCGACGCCTCCAACATGGCGGCCACCGCGCGGGTCGAGGGCGACGAGGTGGTGCTGGACGGCCGCAAGTGGTGGTCCACCGGGGTCGGCCACCCGGACTGCAAGGTGGGCATCTTCATGGGTGTGTCGGACCCGGACGCCCACCGGTACCTCCGGCACTCGATGGTGCTGGTGCCCATGGACGCCCCCGGGGTGCGCGTCGAGCGCATGCTCACCGCACAGGGTGTCTACGACGAACCGCTCGGCCACGGTGAGGTGTCCCTCGAGGGCGTGCGTCTGCCGGTGGAGAACATCATCGCCGGACCCGGGCGGGCCGCCGAGATCGCGCAGGGTCGGCTCGGCCCCGGCCGCGTCCACCACTGCATGAGGCTCATCGGGCTGTCGGAGATGGCGCTCGACCTGGCCTGCCGTCGCGCCTCGGGCCGGGTGGCCTTCGGCAAACCCGTCGTCAACCTGGGCGGGAACCGGGAGCGGCTCGCCGAGGCCCGGATCGCCATCGACCAGGCCCGCCTGCTGGTGCAGCACGCGGCCTGGAAGCTCGACACCGAGGGGCAGGCGGCCGTGGAGGTCAGCGCCATCAAGGCCGCCGTGCCGAAGATGGCCCAGAAGGTGATCGACATGTCGTTGCAGCTGCACGGCGGTGGCGGGATGAGCGACGACTTCCCACTCGCCGGCGCCTACGCCACCGCGCGCTCGCTCAGACTGGCCGACGGCCCCGACGAGGTCCACCTGGGCGTGGTCGCCCGGGCGATGCTCGCGCCGTACCGCGACGCCGCCGGAGCCACTACCGATGCAGAGTCGGGCCGATGAGCCGACCGCACGGGGCCTCACCCCTGAGCCGCCGGATCCCGGGCGCGGGCGCGGTGCGCAGGGAGGACGCGTTCGACGTGGAGGCGGTGGCGGCCTGGCTGCGTGCCGTCACCCCGGAGGACCCCACGGTGCTGGCGGGGATGGATCTGGGTGACGACGACGAGCCGGTCGTGCCCGAGGTCAGCCAGTTCTCCGGAGGCGCGTCGAACCTCACCTACGTGTTGCGGTATCCCGGCGGGGACCTGGTGCTGCGCCGCCCTCCGCCCGGCACCAAGGCCCGCGGTGCCCACGACATGAAGCGCGAGTACCGCGTCCAGTCGGCGCTCCGCCCGGTGTACCCGCTGGTGCCCAGGATGGTGGGGTTCTGCGACGACCAGTCGGTGATCGGGTCCGACTTCTACGTGATGGAGCGACTCGAGGGCACGATCCTGCGCAAGGACCTCCCCCGGGAACTCCGCGCGGACAGGGCCACCATCCGGCGTCTGTCCGAACGGGCGGTCGACGCCCTGGTGGACCTGCACGCCGTCGACGTCCGGGCCGCCGGCCTGGACGACCTCGACCGTGGCGAGGGCTACGTGCGCAGGCAGGTCGAGGGGTGGTCGGCCCGCTACCGCCGCGCGCGGACCCCCGACGTGCCCGACTTCGCGCCGGTGATGACGTGGCTGGACGCCAACCAGCCGGACGACGTGGGCCACTGCCTGGTCCACAACGACTTCCGCTTCGACAACCTGGTCCTGGACCCCGGCGACATCACCTCCGTCATCGGCGTCCTGGACTGGGAGATGGCCACCGTCGGTGACCCGCTCATGGACCTGGGTGGCGCTCTGGCCTACTGGGTCGAGGACGGGGACGGCCCGGTGTTCAAGGCGTTCCGGCGCCAGCCCACGCACGCGCCCGGGATGCTCACCCGGTGGGAGGTCGTCGAGCGCT
This sequence comes from Dietzia sp. SYD-A1, assembly GCF_015356725.1. Lineage (NCBI taxonomy): Bacteria > Bacillati > Actinomycetota > Actinomycetes > Mycobacteriales > Dietziaceae > Dietzia > Dietzia sp. SYD-A1. The sequence continues at coordinate 607 of NZ_JADDKI010000427.1, read as the reverse complement.
ACGCCGAGCGGTCGGGCCTGGAGATCAGCAGGGACGACTGGCGGTTCTACGAGGTCTTCGGACTGTTCCGCCTCGCGGTGATCGCCCAGCAGATCAACCACCGCTTCTTCCACGGCCAGACGACGAACCCGGCGTTCCGCGCGTTCCGGCCCGCGGTGGGGTTCCTCGAGCAGCGCTGCCTGCGCATCATCCGCACCGGCGAGGGGCGGCTGACGCCCACCCGGCTCGGCCCGCGCGACGTGATCCCGGAGGTGCTCGCCGTACCCAGAGTCGTGGTGCCGCTGCTCGCGGGCGGGGTGCACGACGCGCGCCAGAAGATCGTCGGGCTCCTCGGAGGCCTACCGCGGACGGGGAAGCGCACGTGACGGGGGTCGATCGCTGATGGGGGCCATCCACCTGGTCCGCCACGGTCAGGCCTCGTTCGGGAGCGGCGACTACGACCGGCTCTCCGAGACCGGCCACCTCCAGGCCGAGCTCACCGGCCGGGACATGGCGGCCCGCGGGCTGCGGCCCGACGTGGTGATCCACGGCGGGATGAGGCGTCAGCGCGAGACCGCGCAGGGCCTGGTCAAAGGCCTGCGAGAGGGCCTGCGGGAGGGGGCCGGGT
>NZ_JADDKI010000426.1:0-1208 GCF_015356725.1 Dietzia sp. SYD-A1 | reverse complement strand
GCCCCCCGCTGTGCGTCCGGGTGGACCCGCGGTGGCTCGCGGGCCGGAGGCCCGGGGACGTGATCGAGGTCCCCGATGCACGGCGGCTGCGTCGACGCTTCACCGTGGTGTCCGTGGATGACGGTGGAGTCCTCGCGGAGGGTGATCGCAACGCGTGGGTGCGCGACGGCACGCTGATCGACTGCGACTTCGAGCGCACCAGGGTCCGCGGCATCCCTGCGGTGCCCCAGCGGATTCGCGTCCACTCCGGGGACCGGATCCTGCTCACCGTGGACATGGAACCGGTGGATCCACCGCGGTCCGGTGCGGAGATCCGACTGGGATGTGCGCTTCCCGCGGTCGTGGAGGCGCTGGCGGTGGGTGACCGCGTCCTGTTCGACGACGGGGTGATCTCCGCAGAGGTCGTCGAGACCGCCACCCCGGGTGCCACGGACGCCCCCTGGGCCAGGCTGGAGGTGGTGCGCTGCCGGGAGGGTGGCCGCTGGCTGGGGTCGGAGAAGGGGATCAACGTCCCGGGACTGGAGATGGACACCCCCGCGCTGACCGAGGAGGACCGACAGAGTCTCGACTTCGCGTCCCGACACGCCGATCTCGTGGCGCTGTCGTTCGTGCGGACCAGAAGGGACGTCGCCGACGCGGTCGAGGCCCTGGAATCCGCGGCCTCGGAGTCGGGGCGGGAGCTGGGACTGCTCCTCAAGATCGAGACCCGGCAGGCGTACCGGGCGCTACCGGACCTGCTGCTGGAGGCGATGCGTCACGAGCGGATCGGTGTGATGATCGCCCGCGGTGACCTCGCCGTCGAGATGGGTTTCGAGTCGCTCTCGGAGATTCCGCGCAACATCACGCTGATGTGCCAGGCGGCCCGCGTCCCCGTCGTCCTGGCGACGCAGGTGCTGGAGTCGTTGGCGAAGACCGGGATCCCGTCGCGCGCGGAGATCTCCGACGCCGGGTCCGCGCAGAGGTCCGAGTGCGTGATGCTCAACAAGGGGCCCTATGTGGCCGAGGCGATCGAGACCCTCGACGTGATCCACTCCCGGATGGGCCGGATCCAGCGGAAGGCGCTGCCACTGATGCGCCACGTCGACAGTTGGGACTGACCGCCGCCGCCCCGCCACGGCTACGCCCCGGCGGTGTCACCGCGAGCCGCGCGGGCTGTGCCAGCATGGTCGCCATGACCTCATCGCGGCGGACCGGCCAGTGGCGATGGG
>NZ_JADDKI010000425.1:0-4059 GCF_015356725.1 Dietzia sp. SYD-A1 | reverse complement strand
CGCGCGCGTCGGACGCCCGGCACGCCGTCGTCCCCCGTCACCCACCGGGCCACCGTCCGCCACCCGGTGGTCGCACCGTCACCCGCGGGGACGTCCACGGCGACACGATCCGGAACCGACCCGATCCGCCCGATACGGCGGGCCTGGTCGGCCAGGACGACTCCCGCGAACTCCCGGGCGGCCGACGGGCCGATGTGGCTCCAGTCGCAACACCCTGCACCGGCCGCCGCCGCCGGACAGACGGGGTCGATCCGGTCGGGTGACGGTTCGAGCACGCGGGTCACGGTTCCGCGGCAGAATGCCCGCCCGGGGTCGTCGTCGATCACCACCTCGGCCAGTTCCCCCGTGATCCCGCCGCGGCAGAACACCACTCGTCCGGAGTGCCGGGCCACGAACTCACCACCCTGCGCCGGACCCTCGATGCGCAGTCGCAGCACACGCCCCGTCCAGTCGGTCCCGGTCACCGGCGTCATCGGTCCTCCGGCGCGCCCCAGCGCCCGATGATCGGTTCGTCACGCGCCTGCTCCGCGCGGCCGTCCGACGACGACAGCTGCCACGGAACGCTGGTCACCATGACGCCCCGCTCGTATAGCAGACGGGTCTTCAGGCGCAGCGCGCTCTGGTTGTGCAGCAGCTGTTCCCACCAATGCCCCACCACGTACTCCGGGATGTACACGATCACCACGTCCCTGGGCGACTGGTCCCGCAGCCGCTTGACGTAGTCGACCACCGGTCGGTTGATCTCCCGGTACGGGGACTCCACAACCTTGAGCGGTACGGAGATGCGCCTGCGCTCCCACTCCCGCACCAGCACCCGGGTCTCCGTGGTCTCGATGTTCACCGTCAGTGCCTCGATGGTGTCCGGTCTGGTCGCCCGGGCGTAGGCCAGCGCGCGGAGGGTGGGCAGGTGGAGCTTGGACACCAGCACGACGCAATGGGTGCGGCTCGGGAGCACGACCTCCCAGGAGGAGTCCTCGAGCTCACGCGCGACCGACTCGTAGTGCCGCTTGATGAGCTTCATGACCCCGAACACGGCAAGCATCGCCAGCACCGCGATGTAGGCGCCCGCGAAGAACTTGGTGCCCATGACGATCACCAGGACACCCGAGGTGAGCACGAAGCCGACCCCGTTGACCGCGCGGGCGCGCTGCACCCGACGTCGGACCGCCGGGACCTCTTCGCTCTCCAGTCGCCGTGTCCAGTGACGGACCATCCCGAGCTGGCTCAGGGTGAACGCCACGAAGACGCCCACGATGTAGAGCTGGATGAGCACGGTGACCTGGGCGTCGAAGGCCACCACGAGGACGATCGCCGCGATGGCGAGCAGGACGATCCCGTTGGAGAAGGCGAGGCGGTCGCCGCGCGTGGCGAGCTGCCTCGGGAGGTACTTGTCCCGCGCGAGGACCGAGGCGAGCACGGGGAATCCGTTGAACGCGGTATTGGCCGCGAGCACCAGGATGAGCGTGGTGATGGTCATGATCACGTAGAAGGCGACCGGGAGTCCGGCGAAGACGGGGTCGGCCAGCTGCGCGATCATCGTCTTCTGGTGATAGTCCTCCGGGGCGCCGATCAGTTGGGCGGCCGGGTCCTCCGCGATCTGGACCCCGAGTTTGTTCGCCAACACGATCAGACCGAGCAGGAACGAGATCGACACCACCCCGAGCATGACCAGGGTCGTGGCGGCGTTCCGGGCCCGGGGACTGCGGAACGCGGGTACGCCGTTGTGGATGGCTTCCACTCCGGTCAACGCGGCACACCCCGAGGCGAAGGACTTGGCCACCACGAACGCGAGGGCGAGCCCGGCGACGGCCACCCCGTCGGGCGTGACGAGTTCGAAGTCCGCGGACTCCGCCCTCAGGTCACGATCCAGAACGTCCACCTGGAACAAGCCCCACACCACCAGTGTGGTCATGGCCGCCATGAACGCGTAGACCGGGATCGCGAACATCGCTCGTGACTCCCGGATGCCCCGGAGGTTGATCGCGGTGAGCAGGACGATCGCGACGACGGCGAAGACGACCTCGTTCGAGTAGACGAACGGGATGGCGGAGCCGATGTTGGCGGCCGCCGCCGAGATCGACACCGCCACGGTGAGGACGTAGTCGATGAGCAGGGCCGCGCCGACGCCCAGTCCGGCGTTGGGCCCGAGGTTCACGGTGGCGACCTCGTAGTCACCGTCGCCGGACGGATAGGCGCGGACGTTCTGTCGATAACAGGCGATCACGACCACCATGACGACCGCCACCGCGAGGCCGACCCACGGGGTGAAGACGAGGGCCGACATCCCGGCCAACGACAGGATGAGGAAGATCTCCTCGGGGGCGTAGGCGACGGAGGACAACGCATCCGAGGCGAAGACCGGCAGTGCGATCCGCTTGCGCAACGGCGAGTCCCCTGAGGTGTCGCTGCGGAAAGGACGCCCCAGCAACAGGCGCTTGGTTCCGACGGACACCCGGGAGATCCTGGACACCGACACATCGTAGGGCTCCGCGTGCCGCAGGGACAGTTCTGCCGACGGGAGTAGCGTGATCCCACGGGTCCGCGCGTCGCGGACCGTGAGGAGCGGTACTCACCATGAGGGTCATCATCATGGGCTGTGGGCGGGTCGGGGCGGAGCTGGCGACCGAACTCGACGAGGACGGTCACGAGGTGGTCGTGATCGACCGGGACCCCGCGGCGTTCGCAAGGTTGCCCGAGCGGTTCGGCGGCCGCACCGTCACCGGACTCGGCTTCGACCGCGAGGTCCTCGTGGACGCCGGGCTCCACGGCGCCGACGCGTTCGCGGCGGTCTCCTCCGGGGACAACTCGAACATCATCGCCGCGAGGGTGGCCCGCGAAACCTACGGCGTCGAGCGGGTGATCGCCAGGATCTACGACGCCGGACGCGCCGAGGTCTACGAGAGGTTGGGCATCCCCACCGTCGCGACGGTCCCCTGGGCGACCGGCCGCCTCATCAGATACATCACGTCCGGTTCGAGCCCGGTGGTCTGGCGCGATCAGACCGGTGAGGTCTCGCTTGTCGCGGTGGTCCCTCCCCCGGTGTGGGTCGGGGCCACCCTCGCCTCCCTGGCCGGGACCGTCGGTGGCACCGCGGTCGCCCTCACCCGTTTCGGCGAATGCCGGGTCCCCGATGGCGACACTCTCGCGCAGGCGGAGGACCTGATCCACCTGGCCGTGCCCTCCGCCGTGGTGGACGATCTCGACGACATCGTGAAGCGAGGACCAGCTGATGACTGACCGGCCCGTCGGCGGAGACCCGGTCCCCGACTACGCGGACGGCGCGGGCCTGTTGGACCGCGCCTCCACCCGCACGTTCCATGCCTCCACCATGCGGGTGCTGGTGGCCGGCGCCGGCGTGGTGGGGCGATCCATCGCCCGCGAGCTCCTGGCCAATGACCACCACGTGACGCTCGTCGACCGACGCCCGGCCGTGTTCGACCGCGACTCGGTCACCGGTGCCCGGCAACTCGTGGGGGACGCGTGCGAGCTCAGCTTCCTCGAACGGCTCCGGGCCGAGGAGTCCGACGTGGTGGTCGCTGCCACCGGCGACGACAAGGTGAACCTGGTCGTGAGCCTGCTGGCCAAGACGGAGTTCGCCGTGCCCCGGGTGGTCGCCCGCGTCAACGACCCGCGGAACGAGTGGCTGTTCGACGACCGCTGGGGGGTCGACGTGGCCGTCTCGACGCCCCGGCTCATGGTTTCGGTGGTCGAGGAGGCCGTCGCCGTCGGTGACGTCGTGCGGCTGATGACCCTGCGTCGCGGCGGTGTCAACCTGGTGAGCGTGACGCTGCCGGACCAGACCCCCCTCGCGGGCAGGCCCGTCTCCCGCGTCCGGCTCCCCCGCGACGCGGCGCTGGTGGCCGTCCTCCGGGGAGGCAGGGTGATCACTCCCGAACCCGACGTCCCGTTCGAGCCCGGTGACGAACTGCTCGTCGTGGCCCCCGAGACGGCCGAGGAGGATCTGAGCATCGCGATCCTCGGCGGCTGACACCCGTTGACTCCCGCTCGAGCGTCCCGCCCGGCAGCCGCGTCCGGGCGCGCTGGTCAGTACCCGCGGTC
>NZ_JADDKI010000424.1:0-6128 GCF_015356725.1 Dietzia sp. SYD-A1 | reverse complement strand
CCGCTCCGCGTCGGCCCTGAGTCCACGGTGCCTCCGCTCCGCGTCGGCCCTGAGTCAACGGTGCCTCCGCTCCGCGTCGGCCCTGAGTCGACGGTGCCTCCGCTCCGCGTCGGCAACATGTCCGGGTTCTACGGCGACCGGTTCTCCGCCATGCGCGAGATGCTCGACGGCGGCGAGCTCGACGTCCTCACCGGCGACTACCTGGCCGAACTCACCATGCTCATCCTCGGCCGCGACCGGATGAAGAACGCCGAGCTGGGATACGCCAAAACGTTCCTGCGCCAACTCGAGGACTGCCTCGCACTGGCACTGGAGAAGAACGTCACCATCGTCGCCAACGCGGGCGGGGTCAATCCGGCGGGTCTCGCCGACGCCGTCCGCGAACTGGCGGGCCGTCTCGGACTGTCCCCCGAGGTCGCCCACGTCGAGGGTGACGACCTCATCGCCCGGGTCGGCGAGCTCGACATCCCCGCCGACGCAGGGTTCCCCGTCACGGCCAACGCCTACCTCGGTGCCTTCGGCATCGCCCGGTGCCTGGACGCCGGGGCCGACATCGTCGTCACCGGTCGCGTCACCGACGCGTCGGTGATCGTGGGGCCGGCCATCAGCCACTTCGGTTGGGGCCGACACGACCTCGACGCGCTCGCCGGCGCCACCGTCGCGGGTCACGTCATCGAGTGCGGGACCCAGGCCACGGGCGGCAACTACGCCTTCTTCAACCGGGGTGAGATCGCCGACCCCGTCGCCCCCGGCTTCCCGATCGCCGAGATCTCGTCCGACGGCACCTCCGTCATCACCAAGCACCCCGGAACGGGAGGTGCGGTCACCGTCGGCACCGTCACCTCGCAGTTGCTGTACGAGGTCACCGGGGCCCGGTACGGCGGCCCCGACGTCGTCACCCGACTCGACACCGCCACTCTCACGCAGGAGGGGCCCGACCGGGTGAGGATCTCCGGCGTGGTGGGAGAGGCGGCCCCGCCCACCACCAAGGTCTCCGTGACGTGCCTCGGCGGCTTCCGCAACGAGCTCACCTTCCTGCTCACCGGGCTGGACATCGAGGACAAGGCGGCGCTCGTGGAGCGCCAGTTCCTCGCCGGGCTGGCCACGCGACCCGCGGAGATCGACTTCCGTCTGCAGCGCACCGACCACCCCGACGCCGACACCCAGGCCGCCGCGACCGCGCTGCTCACCATCGTCGCGTGGGATCCGGACCCCGACGTCGTGGGCCGCGCCTTCTCGGACGCCGCCGTCGCGATGACGCTGGCCAGCTACCCGGGTGCCACCCCCAGCGCGCCGCCCGGACGCGGGGGCCCGTACGGCGTGTACGTCCCCGCCTACCTCCCGCAGGACGCGATCCCTCATGTCGCGGTGCTGCCCGACGGCACGAGGGTCGACATAGCGCCTCCGGAGGACACCCGTGAGATGGGCGACGGCCACGCGTCCGACGGACTCGACGCCGAGGGAGCTCCGCTGCCGGAGTGGTCGTCCTCGGAGTCCACCACCCGGAGGCCGCTGGGGGACGTGCTCGGCGCCCGCTCGGGCGACAAGGGCGGCACCGCCAACATCGGACTGTGGGCCGGTGATCAGAAGGCCTACCGCTGGATGCGCGACACCCTCACCGTCGAAGAGATCCGCCGACTTCTCCCCGAGACCGCCGACCTGGCGATCGAGCGGTACGAGCTGCCGCGCATCAACGCCCTGAACTTCGTCGTCGACGGCCTGCTCGGCAAGGGAGTCGCCCACGGCTACCGCTGGGATCCGCAGGCCAAGGGTCTCGCCGAGTGGCTGCGCTCCCGCGTCGTCGACGTCCCCCACGACATCACCGCCCCCGTCCTCGCCGTTCCGGCACCCGCGAAGGAGAACTCGTGACCATCCCGCCCCACGTACCGGGCGACCCCTGGTACTCCGACGAGAGTCTCGCCCTGCGCGAGACCACGACCCGCTTCGCCCAGCGCGAGATCCTGCCCCACCAGGACGAGTGGGAGGCCGCGGGCGTGCTCCCTCGTGAGCTCCACGCCAAGGCCGGTCAGCTGGGCCTGCTCGGCGTCTCGTTCCCGGAGGAGGCCGGCGGCGGGGGCGGCGGCATGCGGGACTCGCTGATCGTGTGCGAGGCCCTCCACGAGGCCGGGGTCTCCGGCGGTGTGTTCGCCTCACTGTTCACCTGCGGTATCGCCACGCCACACCTGGCCCAGTCCGGCAGGCCCGACCAGATCGAGCGCTGGGTCGCCCCCACTCTCGCCGGCGAGATGATCGGCTCCCTGGCGATCACCGAACCCGGTGGGGGCTCCGACGTCGGGCGTCTCACCACCACCGCCCGCCGGGACGGGGACCACTACGTCGTCAACGGCGCCAAGACCTACATCACCTCCGGCACCCGCGCCGACTTCGTGGTGACCGCCGTGCGCACCGGTGGCGACGAGCTCAGGGGAGCGGCGGGCGTGAGTCTGCTGGTGATCCCCACCGACACCCCCGGCTTCCACCGTTCGGCTCCGCTGGACAAGCTGGGCTGGCGCGCCTCGGACACCGCCGAACTGACGTTCACCGACTGCCGGGTTCCCGTGGAGAACCTCGTCGGCGCCGAGAACGACGGGTTCGCCCAGATCGCGATCGGCTTCGTGGGAGAGCGCGCGGCGCTGGCCGCGCAGGGGTACTCCCACGCCCAGCGCTGCCTGGACCTGACCCTGGACTGGGTCCGCGAACGCGAGACCTTCGGCCGACCCCTGCTCTCCCGGCAGGCCGTGCAGAACACCGTCACCGAGATGGCCCGCCGCATCGACGTCGCCCGCACCTACACCCACCGCTGCGTGGACCTGGCCGAGGCGGGGCACGATGCGATCGCCGAGGTCTGCTTTGCCAAGAACACCGCTGTCGAGTGCGCGGAGTGGGTCGCGACGCAGGCACTCCAGCTCTTCGGGGGACTCGGATACATGGCCGAGTCCGAGGTGAGCCGACAGTTCCGCGATGTCCGCCTGTTGGGCATCGGCGGAGGCACCACCGAGATCCTCACCACCCTCGCCGGACGTCGTCTGGGGTACACCGCATGAGCCTCCTACGATCCACGCTCGACACCACCGGCGCGGAGTTCGGTGCCGCCAGAGCCGCGATGGAGGACAAGCTCGCCCGGCTCGCGGCCGATCTCGACCCCGCTCTCGCCGGAGGCGGCGAGCGCAAGGTCGCCCGCCACCGCGAGCGGGGCAAGTTCACCGCCCGGGAGCGGATCGACATGGTCCTCGACCGCGAATCCCCGTTTCTGGAGCTGTGTGCGCTCGCCGCGTGGGGATCCGATTTCCAGACCGGCGCCTCCGTGGTCGCCGGCATCGGCGTCGTCGAGGGCGTGGAGTGCCTCGTGATCGCCAACGACCCCACGGTCAAGGGGGGCACGTCCAACCCGTGGACCCTGCGCAAGATCCTCCGACTCAACGACGTGGCCATGAAGAACCGGCTCCCGGTGATCAGCCTCGTCGAGTCCGGGGGCGCCGACCTGCCCACCCAGAAGGAGGTGTTCATCCCGGGAGGGGCGCTCTTCCGCGACCTCACCCGGTTGTCGAAGGCGGGCATCCCCACCATCGCGGTGGTCTACGGGAACTCCACCGCGGGCGGAGCGTACGTCCCGGGGATGAGCGACCACGTGGTCATGATCGAGGAGCGCTCGAAGGTGTTCCTCGCGGGGCCGCCCCTCGTCAAGGCCGCCACCGGCGAGATCGCCGACGAGGAGACCCTCGGCGGCGCCGACATGCACGCCCGCGTCTCCGGTCTGGCCGACCACCTGGCCACCGACGAGGCCGACGCCGCGCGCATCACGCGCGGTATCGTGCGCCGGCTCAACTGGACCAAGGCCGGGCGCGCCCCGCGCGCCGAGGTCGCCCCGCCGCTGTACGACGCCGAGGACCTCCTGGGCATCGTCCCCGACGACCTCAAGATCCCGTTCGATCCGCGGGAGATCATCGCGCGCGTCGTGGACGGGTCCGACTTCGACGAGTTCAAGCCGCTCTACGGGGCGAGCCTGGTGACCGGGTGGGCCGAGATCCACGGGTACCCGGTCGGCATCATCGCCAACGCCCGCGGTGTGCTGTTCAGCGCGGAGGCGCAGAAGGCCACGCAGTTCATTGAGTTGGCCAACCGGTACGACACCCCGCTGCTCTTCATGCACAACACCACCGGCTACATGGTGGGCTCGGAGTACGAGCGCGGCGGCATCATCAAGCACGGTTCGATGATGATCAACGCGGTCTCCAACTCCGAGGTCCCGCACCTGTCGCTCATCACCGCGGCCTCCTACGGCGCGGGCCACTACGGCATGTGCGGCCGCGCGTTCGACCCCCGGTTCCTCTACACGTGGCCGAGCGCCAAGTCCGCGGTCATGGGGGGTCAGCAGCTCGCCGACGTGGTGACCTCCGTGGCCGCCGCGGCCTCGGCCGCGCGGGGTGAGGAGATGAGCCAGGAGACGATCGACGGTCTCAAGACCATGATCGCCGACCAGATCGAGAAGGAATCGCTGCCGGCCTTCCTGTCCGGGATGCTCTACGACGACGGCATCATCGACCCCCGCGACACCCGGACCGTCCTGGGTCTGAGCCTGTCCGCGATCCACTCCGGAGACGTCGCCGGAACCGACCGCTTCGGCGTCTTCCGGATGTGAGGAACTCCATCATGCAGAACGCACCCACCCCTGCGCCGACGACTCCGGCCCAGACCACCGTCGCCCCGATCACCTCGGTTCTCGTCGCCAACCGCGGTGAGATCGCCCGCCGCGTCCACCACACCGCCCGTGGCCTGGGCATGACCACGGTCGCCGTCTACTCCGATGCCGACGCGGACGCCCCGCACGCCCGTGAGGCGGACGCGGCGGTCCGGTTGCCCGGCAGTACCCCCACGGAGACCTACCTGCGTGGTGACCTTCTCATCGCCGCGGCGAGGGCTGCCGGCGCCGACGCGATCCACCCGGGTTACGGGTTCCTGTCCGAGAACGCCGGGTTCGCCCGCGACGTGATCGACGCGGGGCTCACCTGGGTCGGCCCGCCGGTGCCCGCCATCGAGGCGATGGGCTCGAAGATCGAGGCCAAGAAGATGATGGGCGAGGCGGGCGTGCCCATGCTCACCGATCTCGAGCCGGCCGACGTGACCGAGGACATGCTTCCGGTACTCGTCAAGGCGTCCGCGGGCGGCGGCGGTCGGGGCATGCGGATCGTCCGCACCCTCGACGCGCTCCACGACGAGATCGCCGCCGCGCGACGCGAGGCCAGGTCGGCCTTCGGTGACGACGCGGTGTTCTGCGAGCGGTTCCTCGAACGGGGCCGCCACATCGAGGTCCAGGTCATGGCCGACTCCCACGGGACCGTCTGGGCGGTGGGGGAGCGCGAGTGCTCCATCCAACGGCGACACCAGAAGGTCATCGAGGAGGCGCCGAGCCCGCTGGTCGAGCGGACCCCGGGCATGCGGGAGAAACTGTATTCGGCCGCCCGCGACGCCGCGTCCGCGATCGGGTACACCGGGGCCGGCACGGTCGAGTTCCTCGCCACCGACGACGGCGAGTTCTACTTCCTCGAGATGAACACCCGTCTCCAGGTGGAGCACCCCGTCACGGAGGCCACGACCGGCCTGGACCTGGTGGCGCTCCAGCTGGATGTGGCCGCGGGTCTGCCGCTGCCGTCCGGCGAACCCCCGGCCGCACACGGCTGGTCCGTCGAGGCGCGTCTCTACGCCGAGGACCCGGCCCACGACTACGCCCCGGGCTCGGGGACGCTCTGGGCGCTCGACGTCCCCGGGGTCTCCACCCGGTTCGAGGGCCCCCATCGACCCGGCATCCGGCTGGACAGCGGAGTCGAGCCGGGGCCGGACGGGGCGCTCGTCGGGGTGCACTACGACCCCATGCTCGCCAAGGTCATCTCCTACGGACGTACGCGTTCCGAGGCCTGCGCCGCGCTCGCCGGCGCGCTGACACGGGCGAAGATCCACGGTCTGACCACCAACCGGGCCCAGCTCGTCCGGGTCCTGCGCCATCCCGAGTTCATCGCCGGCAACCTGTCCACCGCGTTCCTCGACGACCACGGGTCCGCCGCGCTCGCCGCCCCGCTCGCCGACGACGAGGCCGTGCGGATCTCGGCCCTCGCCGCCGCGCTGGTGTCCGG